>NZ_JAQOWX010000002.1:6988-114997 GCF_028462495.1 Paucibacter sp. XJ19-41 | reverse complement strand
TCGGTGAGGGCCGGTCTCAAATGCGGCGAATTTCAACAGCCTGCTAGTCAGGACGCCACCGGCCAGAGCAGCTCGGTCACGCCGTAGACCCGAGCCAGCTCCTGCAGCTTGTCGGGTGCATTATGGATCTGCAGGCTCAAGCCCTGCTGGGTACAGAGCCGCGCCGCGCCGAGCAGCAGGGTCAGCGCGGCGGAGTCGAAATGGCGCAGCTCGCCGGCATTGAGCTGCACAGCCTTGCCCGCCGCATTGCCCACCTGGGCCGCCTCGGCCTGTAGGCCGGACTGCAGATGCGCCCAGAGCTGGGGCGCCTCATCAAGCCGCACCGACTCGGGCAGCTTCAGCATCGAGGCCGGCATCGACTCAGGACTTGGCGGCCGGAGCGGCCGCCGCCTTCTGGTTGCGCTCGGCCAGGGTCTTGATCAGGCCGTCGATGCCGTTGGCGCCAATCTCCTGCGCAAAGCTGTTGCGATACTGATCGGCCAGCCAGATGCCCAGCACATTGACGTCGTAAATGCGCCAGACATTGCCGGCCTTCTCGAGCCGGTAGTCCAGCTGAATCGGGTCGCCGCGGCCACGCACCTCGGTGCGCACCACCACCTCGGTGTCGTCCGGGCTGGCGCGCAGCGGGCGCAACGCGATGGTCTGGTCCTTGACCTGGGTCAGCGCACCGGCATAGGTGCGCACCAGCAGGATCTTGAACTCGTCCTGCAGGCGCTTTTGCTGCTCGGGCGTGGCCTGGCGCCAGAAGCGGCCGACGGCCAAGGCCGTCATGCGCTGGAAGTTGATGTGCGGCATCACCTTGGCGTCGACCAGGGCGATGATCTTCTGCACATCACCGGCCTGTATCGCCTTGTCGGCCTTGACGGCCTCGATGGTCTCCAGCGAGAGCTGGCGGATCAGCGTGTCGGCGGCACTGGCGTCGGCCGCTCGCGCCGCCAGCGGCAGCGCGCTCACGGCGGCAAAGCCCAGGGCCAGCAGGGTGCGCATCAGGCCACGTTTGTTTGCATTCATCGATGGGGGTCCTTCTTGATTCAGGGATTCAACGCCCGGCCTGAGGGTCGCTCGGCGGCTCCGGGCTGATGACCTCGTACTCGTCGCCGCCATCTTCCTCGAAGCTGCCGCGCCGGGTCAGGTAGGCGTCGCGGATAAAGGTGTACTTGTCCAGTGCGATACCGTCCAGCATCTCACCGGCGCGCAGGAAATTCGAGCGCGCATTGACGGCTTGCAGAACGGTGATGCCGAACTGCGCATTGCCGGAGTCGAGCAGCAGCGCCGGGCTGGCGCGCCGGTCGAAAGGAAGCGCAAACGAGTCGCGCACCGACGAAGGACCCAACAAGGGCCAGACGATATAGGCGCCGGTGCCGGTGCCCCAGCGGCCGAAGGTCTTGCCCAGGTCCTCGCTGTGGCGCTCCAGCCCGACTTCGGTGCCGATGTCCAGCACGCCACCAAAGCCCAGCGTGGTGTTGACCGCAAAACGCATGGTCTGCAGCACGCCTGTCTTCAGGCGCCCTTGCAAGAACAGGTTCACCGCCGACCAGGCATCGGCGACATTCCCGAAGAAATTGTCCACGCCCAGTCTGGCCGGCGCCGGCACGACTTCGCTGTAGGCGGTGGCCACGGGCTTGAGGACGTTCTCGTCGATCTTCTCGTTGAAGCCGAAGACCTTGCGGTTCCAGTTCTCCCAGGGATCGAGCTTCTGGCCGGGCGAGCCCGGCCCCTTGAGGCTAGCGCAGCCGCCCAGGCTCAAGGCCATCACACCCAGCAGAGCCAGCCGACGCCAGGACGGGCCGGCATGGGATTTGTTCATTGCTTCTCTCCAGCAGCACTGCCCATATCGGCCGCCTTGTTATTGATGAACTGGCCGATCAGGTTCTCAAGCACAACGGCCGACTGCGTCTGCGAGATGCGGTCGCCGGCAACCAGGTTTTTCTCCTCCGCACCCGGCTCCAGGCCGATGTACTGCTCGCCCAGCAGACCCGAGGTCAGGATCTTGGCCGAACTGTCCTTTGGAAAAGCCACATTCTTGTGCAGATTCAGAATAACGCGGGCCTGAAAGGTCTTGTCATCGAACTCGATGGATTCGACCCGGCCGATCACGACACCGGCGCTCTTGACGGCCGCGCGGGGCTTGAGACCACCGATATTGTCAAAGCGGGCCGTCACCTGGTAGGTCTCATCAAAGTTCAGGCTCAGCAGATTGCCAGCCTTCAGCGCCAGGAACAGCAGGGCCGCGGCCCCCAGCAGCACGAAAAAACCCACCCACGCATCGCGACGAGATTGCATGCCCATCTCTCCAGAATCAAATCGAAAACATCAAGGCCGTCAGCACAAAGTCCAGTGCCAAGACCGCCAGCGACGAGACCACCACGGTACGGGTGGTGGCCTGGGAAACGCCCTCGGGCGTCGGCTTGCAGGTATAGCCCTGCAGCAGCGCGACAAAGCTGACCGTCACGCCGAACACCAGGCTCTTGACCACGCCGTTGCCGACATCGGCCCAGACATCGACCCCGCCCTGCATCTGCGACCAGAAGGCGCCGGCATCGATGCCGATCAGCGGCACCGCCACCAGCCAGCCGCCGATGATGCCCACCGCCGAGAACACCGCCGCCAACAATGGCATCGCGATCACGCCGCCCCAGAAGCGCGGCGCCAGCACCCGCTTGACCGGGTCCACGGCCATCATCTCCATCGCCGTCAATTGCTCGCCGGCCTTCATCAGGCCGATCTCGGCCGTCAGTGAGGTGCCGGCACGGCCGGCGAACAGCAGCGCCGTCACCACCGGGCCCAGCTCGCGCACCAGGCTCAGCGCCACCAGCAGGCCCACCGCCTCGGCTGAGCCATAACGCTGCAAGGTGTAGTAGCCCTGCAAGGCCAGCACGAAGCCGACGAACAGGCCCGACACGCCGATGATGGACAGCGAGCGGTTGCCCAGGAAGAACACCTGCTCGCGCACCAGCGAAAAGCGCAGCAAGGCCTGCGGGCTGCGCGCCAGCAACAGGAAGAACAGGCGGGCGCTGGCGCCGATATCGGCCAGCGACAAGCGCACCGCACGCCCGACAGGGGCAAAAATCATCGCCGACCTCCGACACCAAAATCTTCGCCCACCGGCACCGCCGGCTGGTGGAAATGCACCGGGCCATCGGGCTGGGCGCCGACAAACTGCTGCACCAGCGGATCCTCGCTGCGCCGCAGTTCCTCCGGCGTGCCCTGGGCCACGACACGGCCGTTGGCAATCATCGCCACCTGGTCCGCAATCGCAAAAGTCTCATGCAGATCATGCGACACGATGATGCTGGTCAGTCCCAGTGCGTCGTTGAGGTCGCGGATCAGCCGCGCCGCGACGCCCAGCGAGATCGGATCCAGCCCGGCGAAGGGCTCGTCATAGAGCACCAGATCGGGGTCCAGCGCGATCGCCCGCGCCAATGCCACCCGCCGGGCCATCCCACCTGACACCTCGGAGGGCATCAGATCGCGCGAGCCGCGCAGCCCCACCGCATTGAGCTTCATCAGCACCAGATCGCGGATCATCGCTTCGGGCAGCCGGGTGTGCTCGCGCAGCGGAAAGGCGACGTTCTCGAACACCGACAGATCGGTAAACAGCGCGCCGAACTGGAATAGCATGCCCATGCGCCGGCGCACCGCATACAGCTGGTCCTGATCCAAGCCCGCCAGATCCTGGCCGTCAAACAGCACCTGGCCCGAGATCGGCTTGATCTGCCGACCCAGCAAGCGCAGCACCGTCGTCTTGCCCCCGCCCGAAGTGCCGATCAGCGCCAGCACCTTGCCACGCGGCACCCGCAGATTGACGCGCTCCAGGATGATCCGGTCGCCGTAGCCGCAGCTGACGTCGCGCAACTCAACGAGCGGAGTGCTGATCAATGATTCCGAGGTGTGGCTTGGGGGCATACGCCTATCGAGTAAGGGCTGCGCCCCAGCATCCATAAAGCCGACATGATAGGGGAAACACTGACGGCACGTCGCCAGGCGCCCGACGGCCCCGGTTTCAAGGCTTCAAGCCCCGAGACGGGCCCGGCTCCGGCATCGGTTGCTCGAAGCTCACCTCGATATGAACCCGGGATTTGACCGGCACGCCATCGCGCTGCCCGGGCAGAAAGCTAACGCCCGAGAAAGCCTGGCGGGCGGCGTCCTGAAAGACCGGCGGCGCATCGCTGTCTTCGATATCGATGCGCCTGACCAGCCCCTGCTCGTCAATATAGAGCACCAGCAGCAGTGTATAGAGGCTTTGATCGCCCCGAAAGTCGGGCCAGGCCAGCAGCACGGGCTGTTGCGCCTGCGGCGGAGCGCTGAGTTCGGGACGAGGCACATAGGCCGCCCAACCAAGGTCTGCGTCCGGCTCGCCAGACTGCACAACCGCCTCGGGAACCGGCTCGGGGGGGGGCACCAGATCTATCTGCGCAGGCTCTGCGTCAGACACTGCCACCTGATTCGCCGCGATCACTGCGGGCGGCCTCGTCGGCAAGGCCACGAGACGCATCGTCATTGAACGCGAGCCGGTCACCTGGGGGGTCGGCTCGCCCCGCCAACTCAGTTGCAACACCCAGAGATGCGCAAGGATCGAGAGCGCCGCGACGATCAGGTACGACCACGCCCTCGACAAACCCCTATCACCGGTCCACGAGTTCACGCCAGGATGTCCGACGACCTCCGCTGAAAGCGGCGGTCGGGGTTGGCAGGATCTGGCTGCTCGGGTCCTTGAGGGACTTGTTGATGATCACGCCGTTGCGCCCGTCCTCAAGCACAAAGGCGCTGAGGCCTACCACCATCGAGTCCTCGACCTTGGTCGCGACGTTGTTGCCCGTGTTCGAGCCATTGGCAATGTCGAAGTAGTAGATCCAGGCATACCCTCCGGCGGAGCAGGACGCCACCGAGGTCGGCACATTGGAAACCGCCGTCAGGGTGTTGAATTGCAAGAGCATGTCGACATTGACCCGCTCTCCCGTATCGGGCAGGTCGACGTACCAGCCGCTCTTCTTGGTCCAGTCCACCGGATTGCCGCTGGCCGTGCGGGTGCTCCCCGAGGTGGTCAAGGTCTGCCCCACCAGCGCGCCGTTGTTGCGCACATCGCCCAGCGGGACGGCGCTCAAGTCATCCCTGATGCCGTAGACCGTCTGGGTTCCGAGCTTTGCCTGCCCGATATCGCCTTGCGCCAGCAAACGACCGGTTCCGATATAGACAACGGCGGTCTTGAAACCCTTGTAGTTGACCAAGGCCAGTTGCGGCTGTGTCGTGATCGGCTGCACCTTGCCGCCCAGGGTCAGCTGCGCCAGTTGGAAGGCCGTGCCCGCCTCCGGGTCGAAACGCCAGACCCGGCCTTGCATATCGCCGGCGTAGAAACGCACGGCCGTGTTGTCGTCCATAGCCTCCACCCAGGCATTGGCCGGGCCCATGCCTTCCGGCAGCGTGGGATCGAATGCAGCGGTTGCGATGGTCTTGCGGAACTCGCCCGGCCCCTTGATCACGTCGAACATGAACAGATAACCGTAACCGTCGCTGTTGTTGAGCCCCGAGGTCACCGCCACCACCCAGGTGTTCTTGTGCTTGGTCACCAGCGGCGTCGCGACGCTCAAGCCCAGCTTGCCGGGCTCGGTGAACTCCCACAGCGAAACCGGCTTCTCCGGGTTTGTCACATCGAGCGCAAAGTAACCCGCCCCACCAGCCCCGAGGCCCGCCACCAGCACCGTGCGCCAGGCGCCATCGCTGCCCTGCACATCGGCCACCACCGGCGCACCGTCGACATAGAACTGGTGCTGCTCGCCATAGTCGGCATCGGCGAGCTTGTAGAGATTGCCCATCACCTGCCCTGGAATATAGGCCCACAGCTCCTCGCCGGTCGCCGCGTCGAAGGCGTGCAACATGCCGTCATTGGCCCCGACGTACACCACAGGCTTGCGGCCACTCACCTCGGGCTTGCTTTGGTAAGCGGCATAGCCGTCGTCCTTGTACTTCATCGGCGGCTTGCCGACAAAGGCCGGGGACGAGCCCACCATATCGCCCAGCTTGCTGGTGCGGCTGCGGAACACATTGGGCTGTTCGACCCCGCGCAGATAGTTCACCAGTGTCTTGCCGTTGTTGGCGATGTCCTTCTTGCCGGTGTCCAGCTTCGCGCACTGCGTGAGCACCGGAGCGCTGCTGCAGCGACCGTCGAACATTGCCTTTTGTGCGGCCGAGAGCCGGTCATAGTCAAACTCTTCGAGCGCGCCGCCTGACGCGCGGAACAGGATTCTCCGTGTCTCCCTCTTGTCGAGTTGCTTGGCCGCACTCCAGTCGGCATTGTCGTTCTTGGGGTCCTTCGGATCCTGAACAATATTGGGCACACCGGTCGTGGGGTCGATCTTGTAGGCCCGCACATCGCCGGTCCAAACGCCGGATGTGTAGCGCGCAATGAAGACTTGGTTGTCGCCCTTGCTCGGGCGCAAGGTGCTGGTGGCGGCAGCGGCGCCGGAGGCGGGGATCTCATTCATCTTATCCAGCGCCGAAGTGAGCCCGTCGGTGACGCCCTTGGGGTCTGCGGCATTGAAGAAGACGCCGCGGCCGTTGACGGCGGCATGCCACAGGTCGTCCACACGCGCGGCATCATTATCGGGCGAGGGCCACTTCTTGTGCCCGTCCTTGAGTTGCGCAAAGTCACCGGTGCGCTGGGTCTCGTAGTTCTTGTCGTAGGTCAGCGTGCCATTCTGCCCCAGGCTCAGCGTGAAGGTATTCATGCGCTGGATCGGGTGCTGGGGCTTTCCGGTCGCCGGGTCAAGCGCCGTGTCCTGACAGACGCCGACATCGGTGATGGAACCGCTGCAGTTACTCCATTTGTCGCTGCGCAGATCGGTGTTGTAGAAATACATGGCCACATCGGCCAAGGAATTGGCATAAGGGCTGTGATCTTTCATGGGCGTCGCAGCTTCGCCGTCCTGGTCACCGACCTTCACCGGCTTCCCGTTTGCAGACTCCAACCCGAAGGGGCCGTAGTTGTCGGATTCGTTGTCGGAGTTCCAGGCGCCGTCGGATGACAGGAGGGCGTAGTTCTTCTGGCAGGAATACTGAACCGGGTCCTCCGTGCCCTGACCCGGTGCCTTGCGAGCGTAGTAGCGGCCGGCATTGGACAGGGCGCCTCGCAGCGGCGTGTAGCCGCTGGTGGGCGCTGCCATCAGCGAGGCGTAGAACTTTTCCTTCTGGTCGGCGTCGAAATCACGGATGTGCAGAAACTTCTTGTTCGTGGACTCGGTGGCCTCCTTGTTGCTGATAGTCGAGAAACCGATGCGGAATTTCTGATTAATGTCCTTGAAGGCCTGGGACACCACGGTCTTCATCATCAGCATGCGGTTGCTGTAATAGGCCCGCCAGTTGGCGTAGTTCTTCAGGTTCGCGTAGGTGAGATCGACGCTGACCGCAGTGAACACCGTTTTCCCGGGGGTATTACCGATATTGCTGTTGCACTCTTTGTAGAAAGTGCTGTCTTTACTCACAGCACCAAATTCCCCGTAGGTATAGGACAGCGCAGGCTGGCTGCCGCTATAGGTGTAGTACACGTTGGACGCGGGCAGTGCCCTGACCACGCGAACACCGACCAGGCTGCCGCTGGCCATGGACCGGCTAGCGCTGATCTTGACCTTCAGCGTAGGTTTGGCCCAGGAGACCACGACGCCGGTCATCCATTGGGTGGGGCTGGTGTCGCTGTAGATGGTGACCTCGTCGCCAGTGTCGTAACTGCTGCCGCCAGCACTGGGCACCTGCAGCGTGATGATGTCCCCGGCCGCCGCAATGGCCAGCGGCGACGGCGTGGCAGCGCGATGCGTGCCGCTGAGGGCCGTCGCGGCCGGAAAGGCTTTGTCCAACGAAGCGTCGCCAATCGACACGCCAAGATGGTTCAAGGGCGGCGCGTACGTTGTAGCCGGGTTGTAGGCCAGGCCATTGCACTGGGCCGATGGCCCGCCATACTTGGTGTTGCCGAAACTCGCGACCTCGGGCAGATACTCGGCCGCCATACTGCCCGAGTCATCGAGGATGAACATCAGATTGGGCTTGACGGGGGTGCCCGAGGCGGTGATCAGGGGGGCGCTGGCCACCTCGGTGGGGACCGCATGGACAAGTCCCAACATGCTGGCGGCCGAGCCGGCGAGCAGCAGGTACTTGGAGGCGGAGGCGAATGATTTGAGCGTTCGGGATTGCATGGCAACTCCAGACAATAAAGGCTTGGCCACTTTAGAAGTGCACCAAGGTTTCGGTGAAGCTGACGGTGCCCTTGGGGCCCACGGTGCGCGTGATGATGCGGTAGTAGGGGCTGTAGCTGGCGACGCCCAGTTGCTCGGGGCTGCCATAGTCCAGCGCGCCGCGGCCCATGGCCTGCGTGCTGGTTTGCGTGACCGGCGTCGCGCACTCGGTCGCCGAGGGTGCGGTCGCGTCTCGGCACAGCCGCGTGATGATGTAGCTCACCTGGTCACCACCCACATTGATGGCCGTCGATGGCTTGGTGGTGCAGGTGGCTGCCCCGACTTCCTTGCCGTTGATCTTGCAGTTATCACCGTTCCAATCCACCATGGCCAGCACATTGGCCGTGCCTGCCGTGCGCCCGGTCACATCCAGTGAGGCCATCTGAGTGGCGTAGTAACCGTGCTTGGGCTGGTTCGAATTCAGTTCGCCGCTGCCCAGATTGGCTTGCAGATAGGCCATGGCCGCCTCGGTCGCACTCGCGCCGGCCGTCACGCCGCTCTGCTTGAAAGCAAGATTGCCCAAGGCCAGCACGCCGGAATCCACTGATCGGATCAGGGCCACAGCACCCACCGTCAGCGCGATCAGAGCCACCATCGCAAAGATCAAGGCCATGCCGCGCTGGGCGCCCGTCTTCTTCAGCTGTTTCATCAGGAACCTCCCGCTTTCCAGCGCTGGTTGCGCAAGGGAATGACGGTGTCAAAAATCTGGTAGCGGTAGTGCTCCCAGTCGTCCTGCGTGTCGACCTTGAGTTCGACACACTTGCTCGTCCCGCAGGCCACCGCCCCGCTGACACTCGCCGAGGCGCCCACATCCCATTGCGGTGCCTTGGTCGTGACCTTGTCTTTCTCGTACTGCGCGCTGCGAGCCACCACGACCAAGCGCACGGTGAGCACGCTCAGCCAGCCGGCATTGGTGGTCGGAGTGGTGTAGTCATAGGTATCGACCGTCAGATTGCCGTCGGTGTCGCGCCCGTACATGGCTTTGAGCAGCACGATATTGCTCTGCACCGCGTTCTCGATGCGGCTCATGGAGCGGGTGTTGAGTTCGCTGCGCATCAAGCGCTGATTGGCATCCACGGTAAACGAAACATCCGAGACGCGGCCGAGATTGACCAGGAACGCACCGTTGTTGGCCACCTGGGCCGGATGACGCGGAGCATTCCATTTCGGCGAATCGTCGGCGCGAAGCACCAGACGCCCCATGGTCGCATGGTCCTGCACGCCGGTCACCTGAAAGAGCCCGCAAGGGGTGGCCGCATCGATGACGGCCACCATCAGATCGCCCTGAACAATGCTCAGCAGGGACGAAACCTGGTATTGATAGGCCCGCGTCGGTCCGAGGTCGTTCGGATCATAAGTCGAGAGGACTCGAGTGGGGACGGTATAGCCGATGTCATGACGCGTCGCGGCATTGCCGTCGATGAACTTGGAACTGGCCAGCACCCGCAGCGTATCGCTGCGACCATCGGCGCCCTGGGTGATCATCACCGGGGCCAGTCTTGGCGGCAATGCCGTGACCGCCGCGTTGTTGTACATCGCCTGCAGCGTGCAACCCACCGCAGGCGCCTCACTGGCGAAACCATAGCCGGCCATGGCCACTTCGCGCTGCACCGAGTAAAGCGCAAGCGTGCCGTTCACCTGCGCGTCGGACCCTTGTGTTGTGCCGCGGCGTTGCCCTTCGACGGAGCTCAGCACGGTGGCGATCACCAGCGTACAAAGCAGGCCGATTGCCATACCGACAATCACCTCGATCAGCGAGAAACCTCGGAGAGGCTTTCCGATGGAAGCCATGCGCGAGTTCGTCATGCTGTTCATAGCTGCACCATTGCGGAGGTCTGATAACGATGCTTGCCCTCCCCGGGCTGCGTCCATTCGATGGTGATGCTGACCGCACCGCTCGGCGCGTCAACCACCACCACCGACGTCGCGGCGGGTAGCCGTTGGTCAAGCTTGCCGGCCCAGTCTTTGCACGGCGCGTGCGTATCGCAACTTGCGCTGGCGTACTTCCCCAGATTGCCGGCCGCGTCGCTCCACATGACGCCAATCAGTTCGTTACTGAGGTTGGCGGCATCGGCCCTGAACTTCGCCCCGGTCTGCGCCTTGGTCATCGACGCCTGCAGGCCGATCAGACCCATCACGCCGAAGGCAAAAATAAGAATCCCAACCAGCGCTTCAATCATGGCGACCCCTCGTGAGGCCCTCGCCATGCATCGTCTGCTTGCAACTTTTGAACTGTTCATTTCTGTTGCCTCCTCAGCACCGGCGTGGATCGTCACCGGATGCGGCCGGGTCGCACAAGCGAACCGAACCACCCGCCTGAATCACCACACGTAGCGCGCGTGCGCCCGAGGTGCTGTGCGAGACATCGATGCGCACAATTTGCGAGCCTCCGGCCACCGCCTGACCGAGGCTGTTGAAGGTCACGCTGGAAACGGCAGCACCTGCCTCATCGACCGCTTTCAACTCCACGCCACTGGAACCATCAGCCGCCGACCACTTGTCCACCAGTTGCGGATCAACGGTCTCAGACACCGCCGCGCCGCATTTGCCTGCCGGGCTGCTGCCGCTGACAACCCAGGAAGGACCGGTGCCGGACAGGGAGCACCCGTCCGACAGTGCTTTTGATGTGTCGGAGACCAGCCAGAAACTCATCGGCGCATTACGTCGCAGCGCTTCCAGCCGGGCTTTTTCAATGCCTGCGCGCACCGACTCGCCCGCATTACGAACCGACAGGTTACGAATCCAGGCCCCCGCTTCGGGCACCAGCACGGCCATAGACAAGCCAATCAAGGTCAGCACGACGACCAGCTCGATCAGGGTCAAGCCGCGCTGGCTTGACGCCTTGGAAGTGCGCAGGGCGTCCATCAGCACTCATCCCCTTTGAGCAACCAGCAGGCCTTGCTGCTGCTCTCGCCCTTGAACGAGGTGGTTACCTTCGCATTGTCCTGATTCAGGGTGTAGGCATGGCCTTTTGCCGCGCCTTTTGCGCCCGTCGCCGTGAGTTTGTAGGCCTGGGTTCCGCTGAGCTCGCAAGCAAAGGTGAAATACCCACTACCACTCGGCTTGAAGGAATTCCAAGCCGGTGCGTCGGCTCCATCGGCGCAGGCCGCTGTTCCGTAGCGGCGATTGTCCTGATAGTACTGTTCCATCTTGACCCGGTAGTCCGCCAGGGATGCGAACGCGTCCGGCAACTGCCCGCGGCGTACATAGTCTTGATAGGCGGGTATCGCTACCGAAGCCAGGATCCCGATGATGGCCACGACCACCATGACCTCGACCAGGGTGAACCCGCGCCGGAATCGGGCAACCAGCAGAGTTCGACGCGGTGACATGCAAAGGTCCTTGTTCATAGTGCTGCGAGGCTCCGATAAAGGATTGGAAGACGGCCCTATACCGCTTGCTTGTTCGCATTGTCAGCAGCCAGGTCGAAGCATGATGTGAAATAGCGCACAACTTGCCAGCCCTTCTCGATGGACGGACAGCGACCGCTGACAAGTGGTGCGCAGTCGTAAGAAACTGCTACCGGGGCGGTATCGAATCCCGATGTTGCAGACAACTGAAAGCAGGCAAGCCAAGAAAAAAGCCACCCGAAGGTGGCTTCTGACTGGCTCATGGCTGGCTCAGCGCGGCAACTCGCTCTCCCCCATCAGAAACTCATCCACCGCCCGAGCCGCCTGGCGGCCTTCGCGGATGGCCCAGACGACCAGGCTCTGGCCGCGGCGCATATCGCCGGCAGCAAAGACCTTGGGCACATTGGTCTGGTAGCCGCCGGTGAAATCGACCGTGGCCTTGGCGTTGCCGCGGTTGTCCTTGGCCACGCCGAAGGCGTCCAGCACGGTCGCGACCGGGGCGACGAAACCCATCGCCAGGAAGACCAGATCGGCCTTCAGCACCTGCTCGGAGCCGGCCACCTCAACCATCTTGCCGCCCTGCCACTCAACGCGCACGGTCTTCACGCCGGTGACTTTGCCTTTCTCGCCCAGGAACTCCTTGGTGGCGATCGCAAACTCGCGCTCGCAGCCTTCTTCGTGGCTGGACGAGGTGCGCAGCTTGATCGGCCAGTAAGGCCAGGTCAGCGGGCGGTCCTCGACCTCGGGAGGCTGGGGCATCAGCTCGAACTGGGTGACGCTTTTGGCACCGTGGCGGTTGCTCGTGCCCACGCAATCGCTGCCGGTGTCGCCGCCGCCGATCACGATCACATGCTTGCCGTCGGCGCGGATCTGGCCCTTGAGCTTGTCGCCGGCATTGACCTTGTTCTGCTGCGGCAGGAATTCCATCGCGTAATGGATGCCCGCCAGCTCGCGGCCCGGCACCGGCAGATCGCGCGAGGTCTCGGCGCCGCCGGCCAGCAGCACCGCGTCGAACTGGCTCTTCAGCTCGTCCGGGCTGATGCTTTCCTTGGCCCAGTTGGTGATCTTGCTGTCGGCCGGCAGCTCGGCCACCAGCACACCGGTGCGGAACACCACGCCCTCGGCCTCCATCTGCTTGACACGGCGGTCGATATGCGACTTTTCCATCTTGAAGTCCGGGATGCCGTAGCGCAGCAGACCGCCGACGCGGTCGTTCTTCTCGAACACAGTCACCGCATGGCCGGCGCGTGCCAGCTGCTGGGCCGCCGCCAGGCCGGCCGGGCCGGAGCCGACCACGGCCACGGTCTTGCCGGTCCGGGTCTTGGGCGGCTGGGGCTTGACCCAGTCCTCTTCCCAGGCGCGGTCGATGATGGCGTGCTCGATGGACTTGATGCCCACCGCATCGTCATTGACGTTCAGCGTGCAGGCCGCCTCGCAGGGCGCGGGGCAGATGCGGCCGGTGAACTCCGGGAAGTTGTTGGTCGAGTGCAGCACGGTGATGGCGTTTTTCCAATCGCCGCGATACACCAGATCATTGAAGTCCGGAATGATGTTGTTGACCGGGCAGCCGCTGTTGCAGAAGGGCGTGCCGCAGTCCATGCAGCGCGCGCTCTGGATCTTGGCCTGGTCGGCATTCAGGCCGATGACGAATTCCTTGTAGCCCTTGACGCGCGTGGCGACGGGCTCATAGCCCTCTTCCAGACGCTCATACTCCATGAAGCCGGTGACTTTTCCCATGATTCTTCCAGTCAGTTGGGGACAGAGCTACTCGCGATGCTCGGGCGGTCTGTCCCGCAAGTGAATTAATTAAACCTTTGCAGCCGACGCAGGCGCCTTGGCATGAGCAATGGTGTCGGCAGCCTCCTTGGCTGCATGGATCTCGCCCAGCGCACGGCGGTACTCGTGCGGGAAGACCTTGACGAACTTGGCACGCGAGGCGGCCCAGTGGTCGAGGATGTCGCGGGCGCGCTGGCTGCCGGTCCAGCGGTGGTGATCCTCGATCATCTTCTTCAGGATGGCCTCGTCGGTCTGCTGCTCGGACCCGGCCAGGTGGTGCCAGACCGCGCGCTCCAGTGTGGCTTCCTGCTCGGCGGCCGGCAGCACCTTGTCCAGCGCCACCATGGCCGGGTTGCAGCGGCCGGCGAACTGGCCGTCCTCGTCATAGACATAGGCGATGCCGCCGCTCATGCCGGCCGCGAAATTGCGGCCGGTCTTGCCGAGCACGACAACGGTGCCGCCGGTCATGTACTCGCAGCCATGGTCGCCGGTGCCCTCGACCACCGCCGAGGCGCCCGATAGCCGCACTGCGAAGCGCTCGCCGGCCACCCCGCGGAAGAAGGCCTCGCCACGGGTCGCGCCGTAGAGCACGGTGTTGCCGACGATGATGTTCTTGGTGGCGTCGCCACGGAAATCGATGCTGGGGCGCACGACAACGCGGCCGCCGGACAGGCCCTTGCCGGTGTAGTCGTTGGCATCACCGATCAGATAGAAGGTGATGCCCTGGGCCAGGAAGGCACCGAAGCTTTGGCCGCCGGTGCCCTCCATCTGGATGAAGATGGTCTGGTCGGGCAGGCCCTCGGGCTTGCGGCGGATCAGCTCGCCGGACAGCATCGCGCCCACGGTGCGGCGCACATTGCTGACCTGCTGCATGAACTGCACCTTCTCGCCGCGCTCGAAGGCGGGCAGGCACTTCTCGATCAGCTTGACGTCCAGTGCGCGGTCCAGGCCGTGGTCCTGCGTGTCATTGTGGATGCGGGCCACCTCGGGCGGCATCACCGGCCGGTGGAACACGCGGGCGAAGTCCAGGCCCTTGGCCTTCCAGTGCGTGATGCCTTTCTTGGTGTCCAGCAGGTCGCTGCGGCCGATCAGTTCGTCGAACTTGCGTAGACCCAGCTGAGCCATGATCTGGCGCGCTTCCTCGGCGACGAAGAAGAAATAGTTGACGACATGCTCGGGCTTGCCGGTGAACTTGGCGCGCAGCAGCGGGTCCTGCGTGGCCACGCCGACCGGGCAGGTGTTCAGATGGCATTTGCGCATCATGATGCAGCCCTCAGCCACCAGCGGCGCGGTCGCGAAGCCGAACTCGTCGGCGCCCAAGAGCGCACCGATCACGACGTCGCGGCCGGTCTTCATCTGGCCATCGGCCTGCACCCGCACACGGCCGCGCAGGCGGTTCAGCACCAGGGTCTGCTGCGCCTCGGCCAGGCCCAGCTCCCAGGGCGTGCCGCAATGCTTGATCGAACTCCAGGGCGAGGCGCCGGTGCCGCCGTCATGGCCGGCGATCACGATATGGTCGGCCTTGGCCTTGGCCACGCCGGTCGCGATCGTGCCGACACCGACTTCGGNCGCCGTCATGGCCGGCGATCACGATATGGTCGGCCTTGGCCTTGGCCACGCCGGTCGCGATCGTGCCGACACCGACTTCGGACACCAGCTTGACCGACACATCGGCGCGCGGGTTGACGTTCTTCAGATCGTGGATCAGCTGGGCCAGATCCTCGATCGAATAGATGTCATGGTGCGGCGGCGGCGAGATCAGGCCGACGCCGGGCACCGAGTAGCGCAGCATGCCGATGTAGTCGGTCACCTTGCCGCCGGGCAGCTGGCCGCCTTCGCCGGGCTTGGCACCTTGGGCCATCTTGATCTGGATCTGGTCGGCGCTGACCAGGTACTCGGTCGTGACGCCGAAGCGGCCGGACGCGACCTGCTTGATCTTGGAGCGCAGGCTGTCGCCTTCCTTCAACTCGTAGTCGACCGCGATGACCTTGTTGCCGATCACATCGCTGACCTTGGTGCCGGCTGTGATCTTGATGCCCTTGAGCTCATTGCGGTAGCGGGCCGGATCTTCGCCGCCCTCGCCGGTATTGCTCTTGCCGCCGATGCGGTTCATCGCGACGGCTAGGGTCGCATGGGCCTCGGTGCTGATCGAGCCCAGCGACATCGCACCGGTGGCGAAGCGCTTGACGATCTCGGCTGCGGGCTCCACCTCGTCCAGCGGGATCGCCTTGCTCGGATCAATCTTGAACTCGAACAAGCCGCGCAGGGTCATGTGGCGCTTGCTCTGGTCATTGATCAGCTGCGCGTATTCCTTGTAGGTCTCGAACTTGCCGGAGCGCGCGCTGTGCTGCAGCTTGGCGATCGCGTCGGGCGTCCACATATGCTCTTCACCGCGGGCGCGCCAGGCGTACTCGCCGCCGGCGTCCAGCATGGTTTCCAGCACAGGGTCGTCGCCGAAGGCGGCCTTGTGCAGACGGATCGATTCCTCGGCCACCTCGAACACGCCGATGCCACCGACCTGGGTGGCGGTCCCGCGGAAGTACTTCTCGACGAAGTCCTTCTTCAAGCCGATGGCCTCGAAGATCTGCGCACCGCAGTAGGACATGTACGTCGAGATGCCCATCTTGGACATGATCTTCGACAGGCCCTTGCCGACCGCCTTGATGTAGTTGTAGATGGCCTTGTCGGCGCTCAGATTGCCGGGCAGCTCGGCATGCATGCTGCTGAGCGTTTCCAGCGCCAGATAGGGGTGGACGGCCTCGGCCCCGAAACCGGCCAGCACGGCGAAGTGATGGACCTCGCGGGCCGTGCCGGTTTCGACCACCAGGCCGGCGGTCGTGCGCAGGCCTTCGCGCACCAGATGGTGGTGCACGGCGGACAGGGCCAGCAGCGCAGGGATGGCGACACGGCTGGCGCTCAGGTGCCGGTCCGAGATGATCAGGATGTTGTGGCCGCTGCGGATCGCGTCCTGGGCTGAAGCGCACAGCGAGGCCAGCTGGGCTTCGACACCTTCATGACCCCAGGCCAGCGGGTAGGTGATGTCCAGCTCGTAGGACTTGAACTTGCCGTTGGTGTGCGACTCGATGCCGCGCAGGCGCGCCATGTCCTTGAAGTCCAGGATGGGCTGCGAGACTTCCAGCCGCATCGGCGGGTTCACCGCATTGATGTCCAGCAGATTGGGCTTGGGGCCGACAAAGCTGTTCAGGCTCATCACGATGTTCTCGCGGATCGGGTCGATCGGCGGGTTCGTGACCTGGGCGAACAGCTGCTTGAAATAGTTGTACAGCGGCTTGTTCTTGCTCGACAGCACCGCCAGCGGCGAGTCGTTGCCCATCGAGCCTATGCCTTCCTCGCCGTTGGTGGCCATAGGCGCCATCAGGAACTTGATGTCTTCCTGCGTGAAACCGAAAGCCTGTTGGCGCTCCAGCAGCGGCGTCTCGAAGACCACAGGCTTGACCTCGGTCACTTCGATGTCGTCGAGCTTGACGCGGACGTTGTCGATCCACTGGCGGTAGGGCCGCGCGTTGGCGTACTGGTTCTTCAGCTCCTCGTCATCAACGATGCGGCCCTGCTCCAGGTCGATCAGGAACATCTTGCCCGGCTGCAGACGCCACTTCTTGACCACCTTGCCCTCGGCAATCGGCAGCACGCCAGACTCCGAGGCAAGGATGACCAGATCGTCATCGGTGACCCAGTAGCGGGCGGGGCGCAGGCCATTGCGATCCAGTGCGGCGCAGACCTGGCGGCCGTCGGTGAAGACCATCGCGGCCGGGCCGTCCCAGGGCTCCATCATCGCCGCGTGGTACTCGTAGAAGGCGCGGCGGCGCGGGTCCATCAGCTCGTGCTGTTCCCAGGCCTCCGGGATCATCATCATCGCCGCATGCGCCAGCGGATAACCGCTCATCGTCAGCAGCTCGATCGCGTTGTCGAAGGTGGCGGTGTCGGACTGGTGCTCGAAGCTGATCGGGTAGAGCTTCTTCAGATCCTCACCCAGCACCGGCGACTTCATCACGCCCTCGCGGGCCCGCATCCAGTTGAAGTTGCCCTTGACGGTGTTGATCTCGCCGTTGTGGGCGACCATGCGATACGGGTGAGCCAGCGGCCATTCGGGGAAGGTGTTGGTCGAGAAGCGCTGGTGCACCAGCGCGATGGCCGAGACCACGCGCGGGTCGGCCAGGTCCTTGTAATAGCTGCCCACCTGGTCGGCCAGCAGCAGGCCCTTGTAGATCACGGTGCGGCAGCTCATGCTGGGCACGTAGTACTCGCGGCTGTGGGTCAGCTTCAGCGCCTGGATCGCGCTCGACGCGGTCTTGCGGATCACATAGAGCTTGCGCTCCAGCGCGTCGGGCACGATCACATCGGTGCCGCGGCCGATGAAGATCTGCCGGATGATGGGTTCCTTCTCGCGCACCGTCGGCGACATCGGCATCTCGCGGTTCACCGGCACATCGCGCCAGCCCAGCAAGACCTGGCCCTCGGCCTTGATCGCGCGGGCCAGCTCCTGCTCGCAGGCCAGACGCGAGGCATGCTCCTTGGGCAGGAACACCATGCCGACGCCGTACTCGCCCGGGGGCGGCAAGGTGATGCCCTGCTGGGCCATCTCGGCGCGGTAGTAGTCGTCCGGGATCTGGATCAGGATGCCGGCGCCATCGCCCATCAGCTTGTCGGCGCCGACGGCACCGCGATGGTCGAGGTTCTCAAGGATCTTCAGACCTTGCTGAACGATGGAGTGGGCCTTCAGCCCCTTGATATGGGCGACGAAACCGAGGCCGCAAGCGTCCTTTTCGTTCGACGGGCGATACAAGCCATGTTCGGCCAGGTCTTGGATCTCGGCTTGTTGCAACTCTGTGGCCTTGGTCATGGCTCTCTCCACGCTATCAGCAATGGCGCGAAGCGTACTGCGCCGCAGCAAAACCATCAAGTCCGATTAAATAGGGTCAGACTCGATTTAAAACCCATCGAATCAAACATCCCCAATTAATTAGGGACAGAGTCATCAACACGCTTGCGCGGGCGCCCTCGGCTTCGGGGCGCCGTCGGGCGGTCGACCTGTGCGGCAAGCCCTTGCAAGAAACTTGCCGAGCCGAGCGGCCAGCCCTTCAGGGCTGAGGCCGTCAGTGCCCCGACTTCCTCGGCGCTGAGGCCCTGCTCCAGCAGTTCACGGTAGGCCGCCTCGCGCTCGAAAGGCGTGTTGCCCAGCGCCCAGTACATCGGATGTTCGGTGACCAAAGGATCGCGGCGGCGCCCCAGATGGTGGGCGCAGCTGGACCAGGGGTAGGCGCCAGCATCCACCGCCATGCCGGCCCGCAGCGGATTGAGCTCGATATAGCGCGCGCAGGCCAGCAGATGGCGCTCGCCCTCGATCAGCGCCGCCCGGAAGCGCCCTTCCCACAGCGTGCCGCTGCGACCATGACGATGGTTGAACCAGCCCACATAGCGCCGCCCCAGCGACTGCATCATGCGGCTCAGGCCATCCAGCTGCTGTGGTGTGGCGAGCAAGTGCACATGGTTGTCCATCAGCACATAGGCATGGATGGCAACCTGATGGGTCAGCGCACACTCCCGCAAGGTGGCGAGGAAGTGCTGCCGGTCCTTGTCATCGACGAAGATGGCCTGGCGGTTGTTGCCGCGCTGAATGATGTGGTGGGGCTGGCCGGGCAGCACCAGGCGGGGAAGTCGGGCCATGGGATCGGGCTTTAATTGAACCTGACCCCATTATGAAGGTATGAAGGGAAGATCAGAACAGCTGCTTGCCGGTCAGGCGCTGGTGCTCGCGCAGTGCAAAGCGGTCGGTCATCCCGGCGATGTAGTCGGCGCAGGCGCGGTGCGCATCCTCGGTCTGCGTGTACTCGGCGGGCAGCTGGCGGCTGTCGTTGATGTAGATCTCGAACAGCTCTCGCAGCACCTGTTCGGCGCGCAGCCGCGTGTCCTGCACCTGGGGGTGGCGGTAGAGCTTGGCGAAGAGAAAGCGCTTGAGCTCGGTGCTGGCGGCGCGCATCTCGGGGCTGAAGCACAGCAGCGGCGGCTGCACGCGCACCGCATCGACGTCGGCTGGCGCCACCGCATCCAAGGCCGCCTGGCTGGCCTTGATGATGTCGTAGACCTGCTCCGACAGCATGCGGCGTATGGTTTCGAACAGCAGCCGTTTTCCCTTGAGATGCGGAAACTCGGCCATCGCCTGGCGCAGATAGCGCTGCACCAGCGGCACCTCTTCCAACTGCTCCAGCTCGATCAGCCCGGAGCGCACCCCGTCATCGATGTCGTGGGCGTTGTAGGCCACCTCGTCGGCCAGATTGCAGAGCTGGGCTTCGAGGCCGGGCTGCTGGCCGCAGAGAAAGCGCGCCGCCACACCGCCGGGCTCTGCCGCCTCGAGCAGTTGCGCATTGCGCTTGCTGCAATGTTTCAGAATGCCCTCGCGGGTCTCGAAGCTCAGGTTGAGCCCGTCGAAGGCCGGGTAGCGCTGCTCCAGCTGGTCGACCACGCGCAAACTCTGCAGATTGTGTTCAAAGCCGCCGTGCCCGCGCATGCATGCGTCCAGCACGTCCTGGCCCGCATGTCCGAAAGGCGTGTGGCCCAGATCGTGAGCCAGCGCGATCGCCTCGACCAGATCCTCATCCAGCAGCAAGGTGCGGGCGATCGAGCGGCCCAGCTGCGCCACCTCCAGCGAATGCGTCAGCCGGGTACGGAACAGATCGCCCTCGTGGTTCAGGAAGACCTGGGTCTTGTAGACCAGGCGCCGGAATGCGGTGCTGTGGACGATGCGGTCACGGTCGCGCTGGTACTCGCTGCGTGTCGGGGCCGGCGGCTCGGCGAAACGCCGGCCACGGCTGCTCAGAGGATCACAGGCGTAGCGAGCGAGCGGCATCGGGAAGGCTCAGGCCGCAACGTTGGCTTCAAGCACCTCGGCCACCAGCGCATCCGGTGCCCCGCGCATGCCGGCCTTGCCCAGGCCCTCGATCAGCACAAAGCGGATCTCGCCGCCCTCGCTTTTCTTGTCCACCCGCATCAGTTCGAGATAGCGCTCGACGCCCAGACGCGGCGCCCGCACCGGCAGGCCGGCCGCCTCGATCAGGCGGCGCATGCGGGTCAGAAACTCCGGCGGCATCAGGCCCAATCGCACCGACAGATCGCTGGCCAGCACCATGCCGCAGCCAACGCCCTCGCCATGCAGCCATTCGCCATAGCCCAGACCGGTCTCGATCGCATGGCCAAAGGTGTGGCCAAAGTTCAAGATGGCGCGCAAGCCCTGCTCGCGCTCGTCCTGGCCGACGACCCAGGCCTTGATCTCGCAGCTCCGCTTGACCGCATAAGCCAGCGCCGCCTTGTCGCGCGCCAGCAGCGCGCCCAGATTGGCCTCGATCCAGTCGAGGAAGTCGGCGTCGGCGATAGGCCCGTATTTGATGACCTCGGCCAGGCCTGCGGCCAACTCGCGCGGCGGCAGCGTGTCCAGCGTGTCCAGATCGGCAATCACCCGGGCCGGCTGGTAGAAGGCGCCGAGCATATTCTTGCCCAGCGGGTGGTTGATCGCGGTCTTGCCGCCGACCGAGGAGTCGACCTGGGCCAGCAAGGTGGTGGGCACCTGCACAAAAGGCACACCGCGCATATAGATGGCGGCCGCAAAGCCGGTCATGTCGCCGACCACGCCACCACCCAGCGCGAACAGCACGGTCTTGCGATCCGAGGCGCTGCCCAGCAGGTGGTCGACGATCTGATTCATCGTCGCCCAGTCCTTGTACTGCTCGCCGTCCGGCAGGACCACGGCATCGACCCTTGCGTAGTGGGCCTGCAGCCGGCTGCGCAGGCGCTCCAGATAGAGCGGCGCCACCGTCTCGTTGCTGACGATCAGGGCCGCCGCCGCGCGCGGCAGGCCTTGCCAGGTGGCGGGATCATCCAGCAGCTGCGGGCCGATCAGGATGTCGTAGCTGCGCTCGGCCAGCGCGATGGAAACCGTGGAGGGGGAACAGCGATCACTACTCATGGGCAGTGAGTGTACGGGTGCATCGCAGCGCTGTTGTTCAGCAACGCTCCGCGCCCACCGTTGCAGCCACTCGCGCAGGATCCACGAGCCCGGCCAGTTCCAGCTGCATCAAGATCATATTGACCAAGGCATGCACCGATGGCCGCCCGGTCTCCAGCACGAAATGCGCCGTGCGCCGGTACAGCGGATCACGCTGGGCATAGAGCTCGCGCAGCTTCTTCAACGGGTCCTTGACCTGCAGCAGGGGGCGCTGCGTGTCGTGGCGCAGGCGACGGAAGAGTTCCTCGGGGGAGGAGCGGAGGTAGACCACCGTGGCCCGGCGGTGCAAGACCTCTCGATTGGCCTCGCGCAGCACCGCACCACCGCCGGTGGCCAGCACCATGTCTTGCGGGCTGCACAGCAATTCCGCAATCACCTCGGACTCGACATCCCTGAACTTCTCTTCGCCCTGCTGGTCGAAGAAACTGCGGATGCTCTGACCCAGGCGACTCTCGATCTCGGCATCCGAGTCCACACATGCCACGCCCAATTGCCGCGCCAATTGACGGCCGACGGTGGACTTGCCACCGCCGGGCATGCCGACAAGAGCTATGAGGACCGACATGCAAAGGCTCAGTTAGCGCTCCGGCAAGTCAGGCCATTGTTATCGTTCATGTAGCCCCGCACCCCATAGGGACTGAAGACGAAAGCCGGCGCAATATCGGCACTCTTGACTGCAGAACCAACAAAAGGAAGCACACCGTCATAGATAGCAGGTGGGCTCAGCACACCCAGCGCAGAGGCCTGGATGCGGAAGGCCACCCAGCTCGCCACACTCTTCGCGTACTCGATCTTCAGCACGGCGTTGCCATTCGCGTCGGTCTTGCCACCGTTGACCATAGAAATTGACACATCCGATTTGCGCGGATCCAGCTGTGCATTCGAGTTGATGTCTTCGCCCGCATCGATCACGCCATTTCGCGCCTTCGGGTTGCCCTGCCCGTCCTCGTTCTGGCAGTAAGGCACATACAGACCATTTCTCGAATCTGCCGTGACATGAGCACCCGTGTCCAGACGATCCACACCGACAAGCCAAGTCGACGATGCGGCGTCCCACATATATCGACCTTTGTAATAGCCAAGAAGATCAATCGACGGCGTGATCTGCACATCGGCCTTGGGATTGCCCGCCGCGTCGACCACCTGCAAGACAAACTGCTTGATGTAGTTCAACGTGTTGGTGCTGGTCAGTATCAACTCATTCGTACCAATTGTGATCGAGATGGGATCTGAGACAACGGTCAGCGTTGCCCGAACCGCATTGGGGCAGAGGCCTTCAGCGAAGTCGTTGTAATCCCAGCAGGCGCGAATGGTGACGCCATTGGTCGGGCTGGGCCGCACGCCGGGCACGTAGCTGGTGACCGCCGCACCGACCGCATCGGAGTAGACCAAGGACGTACCCGAGTTCAAGGAACCCGGAACCGCATTGGCATCGCCATCGCGATCAAAGCGAACCCGTATATTCTTGACCGGCACATTGCCCGCGCCGAAGAACAGCGCGCGAATCTCGGCGCGGTTGGCCGTCGGTGCGCTCGCTTCGTTGACCGGGACCACATCGGGCGAGGCAGACAACGATGCCGACGTCACGGCCACCGTGACCGGGGGCACGGTGGATGTACCCGACGGGACGGTCACCGTCTGAACAATTTTGGCTCCGCCTGCCAAGGCCGTGATGTCGATGGGGCCGGGCGTCGTCGGGGCCGTGTACTCGTATACGTAGACGCCGTTGGCATTGGTCGAACCGGTGGCGCTGGGCAGACCGGGAGCAGAGATATTCACCGCCACCCCTGGCATGGCGCTCTGGTTGACGTCAGAGAGCCGGAACTCGACCTTGCTGCCGACCTGCCCAGGCGCCGGCAAGGCCGGCAGGGCCGTCGCGCTGAGTTTGGCGCCATTGACCAGGAAGCTGGCGCTGAACTCCAGGCTACCGCTTGTCGCAGTCACCGTGATCAGACGATTGGATTTGTCGGCGCCGATCTTGACGGCCGCTGTCACTTCTCCGCGTGCGTCGGTCTGTGTTCCGTTAGGCGCCACCGTGCCGGTGTCCACCGAGAACGAAACCGGTATCCCGACCACCACATTGCCGCCCGCCCCTACAGCAGTCACCGTCGCAGTCACGGCGTCGCTGCCGGAATTGCCGACCGACGGCTTGTCCAGCACCATGGTCAGCTTGTCGGCCTTGGGCACCGTGATCACCGGATCAACCACAGCGAAACTCGCCGTCTTGTTGATGCCGCTGGCCGACGCCGTGATCGTGATCGTGCGCTTGCTCGGGTCGTTACCAATCTCGGCAGTTGCCAAGATCTTTCCTTCTGCAGAAGTTACGGTGCCGGCCGGGCTGACAGTGCCGCCGCTATCGATCGCAAAGCTGACGGGCACATTCGCCAGGCCCGCACGGTTGGCATCCACAGCCATCACGGTGACAGCGACAACTTCTGCTCCGGTGCTGGGAACCGACTCCTTGTCGAGGCTCACCACCAGATCAGCCACCTTCACGACGGTGCCAGGATCTCCGCCCCCAAGCACTGGGTCGCCGGAGTTGCCGCCGCCTCCGCCACAAGCACTCAGCGCCAGGGCAACCACCGAACTCATTGCCACGCGCCACAGCCAAGCCGTGGGCGTATGCGTCATCAACTGCATGCTGCTCATTTCTTCAGACTCCTGCTACACCCTGCGCGGACAAGATCAGCGCTGGGCATTCTCCCTTTGATTAACGAACCGTCACCCGATCGTTCACGACCTTGGGGGTGAGGAATATCAGCAACTCTGTCTTGCTCGATGTCCGCGACTTGTTGCGGAACAGATGTCCCAGCACCGGCACATCGCCCAGCAGCGGGACCTGCGAGATGTCTTCCCGCTCATCCAGCGTGAAGATACCGCCGATCACCACCGTGCCGCCGTTCTCGACCAGCACCTGGGTCTGCACATGCTTGGTGTTGATCGCATAGCCCTGCGGCGTCAAGGTGCCGCGGCTGTCCTTGTTGACGTCCACATTCAGGATCACATTGCCCTCGGGCGTGATCTGCGGCGTGACTTCCAGCTTCAGATTGGCCTTGCGGAACTGGATCGAGGTGGCGCCGCTGGCGGTGGCCACTTGGTAGGGCAGTTCTTCACCTTGCTCGATCAGGGCCCGCACCTGGTCGGCGGTCACGACGCGCGGACTGGAGACGATCTTGCCCTTGCCATCGGCTTCCAGGGCCGACAGCTCCAGATTCAGGAAACGGTTGGCCGAGGCGCTGAACAGCGACAGCGCAAAGGTCGCCGCCGTGGCGCCGCCGAAGCTGTCCGAAGAGACATTGGCCGGCAGGTTGACGAAGTTGCTGTTGGCGTAGTTCTGCGCCACGCCCTGGTTGGTCTGTGCGCCGACGGCCAGCGAGTTGCCGCCTATGGTCACATAGTTGCTGCCGCCGACGTTGTAGCCGGGGATGCCGCCCTGCAGGCCACGCAAGTCCTGCGAACCCAGCTTGACACCCAGCGAGCGGCCGAACTTGTCGTCGGCCTCAACGATGCGGGCCTCGATCAACACCTGCCGCACCGGGACGTCGATCTTGGCGATCATCGCCAGGATTTCCTCCAGCTTGGACGGAATGTCGGAAACGAAGAGCTGGTTGGTCCGGGTCTCGTAGATCACGCTGCCGCGCGGCGACAGGATGCGGGTGTTGTTGCTGCCACCACTGCCGCCACCGCCACCGCCACCCTGACCGGCCGTCTGTCCGGTCAGGCCCTTGGCGACTTCTTCGGCCTTGGTGTAGTTGAGTTGGATGGCCTGGGTGCGAGTCGGCTCCAGCTGCGCGATCTGGGCCTTGGTTTCCAGATCCAGCTTTTCCTTGGCCGCCAACTCATCCTTGGGCGCGATCCACAACACATTGCCGGACTTGCGCAGCCCCAGGCCCTTGGCCTGCATGATGATGTCCAGCGCCTGATCCCAGGGCACATCCTTCAGGCGCAAGGTCACATTGCCAGTCACCGTGTCGCTGGTCACCACATTGAAGTTGGTGAAGTCGGCGATCACCTGCAGCAGCGCACGCACTTCGATGTTCTGGAAGTTCAGCGACAGCTTGTCGCCCGCATAGCCGGGACCGGTCGTCAGCTTGTTGGGATCGACCTTGACCGGCCGCACCTCAAGCACGAACTGGTTGTCGCTCTGGTAGGCGCTGTGCTCCCAATTGCCCTTGGGCTCGACCAGCATGCGCACCCGGTCGCCGTTCTGGGTTGTCGAGATGGTTTGCACCGGGCTGCCGAAATCAGCGACATCGAGCTTGCGACGCAGTCGGTCGGGCAGATTCGCGCGCAGGAACTCGACCACCAGATTCTGACCCTGCTGCTGAATGTCCACACCGACCTGGTTGCTCGGCAGGTTGACGATCACGCGGCCGGTTCCATCGGCACTGCGGCGGAAGTCGATGTCCTGCAAGGTCTGCGGCGAGCTGTTGAGGCTTTGCGCAAAATGCACCGGCTCGGCGCTGCCGCTCGGAGCGGCCGCAATCCCGGGTGCGCTGTCCAGCACGATCACCAGCGCGCTGTCCTGAATCTCGGCGCGGTAGCCGGAGGGCTGGCGCAGATTCAGCACCAGCCGGGTCCGGTCACCGGCCTGGGCCACATTGGCCGAGCGCAGATTGCCCTGATTGATCTCGACCAGATTGCGCCCCATCGCATTGCTGATGCCCGGCAGATCGATTGCGATGCGCGGCGGCGTCTGCACCGTGAAGCCCTTGGGCACTTCGCTCAGCGGCTGAGTGAGCTCGATACGCACCACCTCCACGCCCGCTTGCTGCACGCTGTTGATCGAGCGTATTGCATTCTGGGCCCAGGCCTGCGCCGGCACAAGAACACATGCGCCGAAGGCCAAGGCCAGAGGTCCCGCTATATGGCGCCAGAGGCTCATCCTGATGGTCTCCTGAAAATTCTTCATCGTCCCGTCTCCTGCAACTGGAGGGTACTGGTGCGTTCAATCCACTCGCCCGCAGCGTCCTGGACGACTTCTCGCAAGGTAATCTCGGTTTCGCTGATCTGGGTCACCCGTCCGAAGTTCTGACCCAGGTAGTCGCCACCCTTGATCTGGTGCAGCAGGTTGTCGACCCGCAGCAAGGCATAGCGGCGGCTCTGCCGGGTCAAGCTCCCCACCATGGACATGCTGTCCAAGGGATAGGCCTCCAGCGGCTCGCGCCGACGATTCATCTCGGCGGCCAGCAGGGAACTGGGCTGGGCCGCCTCCTGCTTGATCGCCACACTGAGTTTTTGCGTGCTGAAGGGATCGACGCCGGCCTGCGCCTCATAGGGCTGCGGCAGGAACTTCTTCGGCGGCACCAGCGGCGTGATGGTGGCGCGGGCGGACTTGCGCTCCTGCTCCATCCATTGCTGCAACTCATCGAGATCGGCCGCGCAGCCGCCCAACAGGGCCAGGCTCAGCATTGCCAGAGCGCGCCACCGGCGCTTGCCGCAGTCCATCACTTTTTGGCTCCCGCAGCCTTCTTGCTGGCTGCTGCTTTTTTCTGTTCGGCCACTTCGCCGGCATCCAGATACCGGTAGGTGCGCGCGGTGGCCTCCATGCTCAGCGCCCCACCCAGATCCTTGCCGGTCGGCGCGACCACGCTGAGGTTGTGCAGGGTGACGATGCGCGACAGATTGGACACATCAGCGGCAAACGAACCCACATCGTGGTAGCGGCCAGACACGCGCAAGGCAATCGGCAACTCGGCGTAGTAGTCCTTGACCAGGATCTGACCGGGGCGGAACAGCTCGAACTGCAGGCCACGGCCCAGGCCGGCCTGGTTGATATCGGACAACAAGGCATCCATCTCGGCCTTGCCGGGCAGCTGTTTCTCGAGCTGGGTCACATACTCCTCGACCTGGCTTTTCTGCTTGCGCAACTCCGGCAGATTGACAGCTTGGGCCAGCTTGCTGCGGTAGTCCTGCTTCAGATTGGGTTCTTTCTCGCGCTCGGCATCAAGCGCGGCCTGCACATCGGCCAGCACCAGAAACCAGCCCAAGGCCACGGCCGCCAGCACCACCACCGCAAAGGCGGCCAGTTTTGGCAAGACGGGCCACTGTCCAGGCTCGTTCGGATTGAGGCCGCGAAATTGCTCGGCCACGCCCTCGAACCAGGCATTGATATCGATATTGACGGAAGCTCGCTTGGTCGACATGGCTTTGCTCAGGTCCTCTTGGGCGCCACCGCGCTCGCTGCACCAGCGGGCGCCTCGGCCGCGGGCGTCTTGATGCTCACGCGCAGCGAAAACTCGAACATGCGTTTCTGATCGCGGGTATTGGCGCTCAGATTCGCCAGCTTGATCTCGACGAGTTCCGGCTTGTCCAGCCATTCCGAGCCCCGCGACGCATTGCGCAGAAACTCCGACACCCGCTCATTGGTCTGGGCAATGCCATTCACGGTCACCACCTTGTCGGTCTGCCGGATGCTGGTCAGGTAAATCCCCTCGGGCGTATGGCGGGCGAGCTCATTGAGCAGATGCACCGGCGTATTGCGGTCGGTCTGCAAATCCTCGACGGCGCGCTGGCGCGATTTCAAGGCCTCGATCTCGGCACGCAGATTGGCGATGTCCTTGATCTGCGCCTCCAGCAAACTGATTTGCGAGCCCAGATACTGGTTGCGTGATTGCTGCTCGTCGGTCAGATGCAGCAACAAGGCCCAGGTCGCGGCGACAAGACCGGCACCGAGCAAGGCCGAGAAACCAACGCCGACAAAGAAGGCATTCTTGCGACGCTTGCGCTTCTCTTCCCGGTAAGGCAGCAGGTTGATCAGAATCACTGGAAAAACCTCCGCATCGCCAAACCGCAGGCCGTCAGATAGGCGGGAGCCTCGCGGCGCAGCTTAGGCTCGCGAACCGCCGATCCCAAGCCCATGTTCTCAAACGGATTCACCACCATGCAGGCAAAACCGGTCAGCTCAGTCACTCGCTCCTTGAGTCCGGCCAGCGTCGCAGTGCCACCGGCCAGCATCACATAGTGAACCTTGTGGTGTGGCGTGCTGGTGAAGAAATACTGCAGAGCCCGGCCGATTTCCTGCGATAGGCTGTCCACAAAAGGATTCAGCACCACCGTCTCGAAATCCTCCGGCAACTCGTTGGAGAGTTTCTTCTGCTCGGCTTCCTCGAAGGAAAAGCCATACTGACGAGAAATCAGCTGCGTCAGCTGCGAACCGCCAAAGGCCTGGTCGCGGTCATACAGCATCTCGTCATCGCGCAACACCTTCAGGCTGGTCGTGTCGGCACCGATCTCGAACAAGGCCACCAATGCATCTTTGCCGGCATTTGGCAGATTGGTAATCAGCCGCCCCATCGCCATGCGCGAGGCATGCGATTCGATATCCAAAATCACCGGCCGCAAACCCGCAGCCTCGGCAAGACCCTGTCTATCCTGCACCCGGTCCTTGCGCGAGGCCGCGATCAGCACCTCGACATCGCCGACCGAAGTCGGGCTGGGCCCAATCACGCAGAAATCCAGACTCACTTCATCGAGCGAGAACGGAATGTATTGATTGGCCTCGGCCTCGACCTGGATTTCAAGCTCCTCGTCGCGCAGACCGGCGGGCAGCATGATTTTCTTCGTGATGACCGCCGATTGCGGCATCGCCAGTACGGCATCACGGGTGCGGGTGCCGCTGCGAGCCACAACACGGCGGACGGCGTCGGCCACCTCGTCGAATTTCTCGATCTGGCCGTCGGTAATCCAGCCCTTCTCGAAAGATTCGGTGGCAAAGCGCTCCAGCACCATTTCGCCGCTGGCGTTCTGACCCAGCTCTACCAGCTTGACACTGGATGAACTGATATCCAGGCCAATCATGGGCGGATGCTTGCGACCCAGCAGTACGTCAAGTAATCCCATGACGCTTATTCCCCCAATTTGAGCCCCAACACGCTTTAGGAGCGCGGCACTATTAATAAGTTACTTGAATGCTAGCAGCAAAGCCTATGACAGCCCATGGTTTTGCCGCCACAGCCCGTAACACCACGTTGCGAAACATACACGCCTCTTGCACCCCCAAAAGCCTCGAATAAGGCCCTGTTTCCGGCCAGTGGTGTCCGGATGTGACGACACTGCGGATGCGGCAAGCCGGGCGAGCGTCTTCCTATAATCGGCCGACGCCATCCGGAGGCCCATGAGCGACGCCAAGAACAAGACCACGCGGGGTCAGTCACCCGAGTCCGCACCCCTAACACCCAGTCACCCAGTCCTGCTCTTCGCCGGCCGCAGCCTCGCCTGGCTGGCTGGCCTGCTGCTGGCCGGCTGCGCTGGCGTGCTGCTGCTGCTGGCCCTGGGACTGGCCATGGCCTATCCCAATCTGCCCGACATCAGCGGCCTGACCGACTACCGTCCCAAGCTGCCGCTGCGCGTGCTGTCGGCCGAGGGCGCGCTGCTGGGCGAGTTCGGCGAGGAGCGGCGCAACTATCTGCCTGTGAGCCAGATCCCCAAAGTGATGCAGGACGCGGTGCTGGCGATCGAGGACGCGCGCTTCTATCAGCACGGCGGCGTCGACTACCTGGGCGTGCTGCGGGCCGGTCTGGCCAATGTCAGCGAGTCGCGCAGCCAGGGTGCCTCGACGATCACGATGCAGCTGGCGCGCAACTTCTATCTGTCCACCGAGAAGACGCTGACACGCAAGATCTACGAGATCCTGCTGGCGCTGAAGATCGAGAGCGCCCTGCCCAAGGACAAGATCCTGGAGATCTATATGAACCAGATCTTCCTCGGCCATCGCGCCTACGGCTTCGCAGCCGCCAGCGAGGTCTACTTCGGCAAGCCCTTGAAGGACATCACGATCGCCGAGGCGGCCATGCTGGCCGGCCTGCCCAAGGCGCCCTCGGCCTACAACCCGATCAGCAATCCGCGCCGCGCCACCTTGCGCCAGCAATACATCATCGACCGCATGCTGGACAACGGCTTCATCAACGAGGAGCAGCATCACGCGGCCAAGGCCGAGCGCTTGCGCTACCGGCCACAGATGAGCGAGAGCACCACCCACGCCGAGTATGTCGCCGAGGCGGCCCGCCAGCTGATCTTCAGCCAGTACGGCGACGAGGCCTACAGCCGCGGCCTGAACGTGCACCTGACCGTGCGTGCCGATGAGCAGAACGCTGCCTATCGCGCGCTGCGCCGCGGCATCATGGACTACGAGCGCCGCCAGGTCTATCGCGGCCCGGAGGACTATGTCGACCTGCCGGCCGACCCCAAGGACCTGGACACCCGCATTGCCGAGGCGCTGGCCGACCACCCGGCCAACGACGAATTGCTGCCCGCCGTCGTGCTGGAAGCCGGCCCGAAGAAAGTCGTCGCAGCCCTGCAAAGCGGTGACCCGATCACCATCCTCGGCGAAGGCCTGAAGCCCGCCACCTCGGGTCTGGCCGAGCAGGGCAATCCCAAGACCCGCATCCGCCGCGGCGCCATCATCCGGGTGCTGAAGACCGTCAAGACCGGCAAGGACGGGGTCAAGGAGGAATGGACCATCACCCAGCTGCCCGAGGTCGAGGGGGCTTTCATCTCGATGGATCCACGCAGCGGCAATGTGCGCGCGATGGTCGGTGGCTTCGACTACGCCAAGAACAAGTTCAACCACGCGACCCAGGCCTGGCGCCAGCCCGGCTCCAGCTTCAAGCCCTTCATCTATTCGGCCGCGCTGGAGAAAGGCCTGACGCCCAGCACCATCGTCAATGACGCGCCGCTGTTCTTTAGTGCCGCCAATACCGGCAGCCAGCCCTGGGAGCCGAAGAACTACGACGGCACTTTCGAAGGCCCGATGCCCTTGCGCCGGGCACTGGCCCGCTCCAAGAACATGGTGTCGATCCGTGTGCTGCAGTCGGTCGGCGTGAACGAGGCCCAGGCCTGGCTGACCCGCTTCGGCTTCGAGGCCGACAAGCACCCCGCTTACCTGACGATGGCGCTGGGCGCCGGCTCAGTGACGCCGATGCAGATGGCGCAAGCCTATGGCGTATTCGCCAACGGCGGTCATCTGCTGACGCCGCGTCTGATCGCCAAGCTGACCGACAGCCAGGGACGCGTGCTTTATGAGGCCCCGACGCCCAAGGCCGAGGACAGCCCGCAGGTGATCGAGCCGCGCAATGCCTTCCTGATGAACAGCCTGCTGCAGGAGGTAACGCGCAGCGGCACCGCCGCCAAGGCCCAGGCCCAGCTCAAGCGCCCCGATCTGTATGGCAAGACCGGCACCACCAACGACTCGATGGACGCCTGGTTCGCCGGCTACCAGCGCGAGGTCGTGGCCGTGGTCTGGATAGGCTACGACCAACCGCGCAAGCTGGGCAGTCGCGAAACCGGCGGCGGCCTGTCACTGCCGGTCTGGATCGAATACATGCAGTACGCGTTGCGCAATGTCCCGGTGTCCGAGTACAGCGCCCCCGAAGGCGTCGTCAATCTGAACGGCGAGTGGTACTACGACGAGTTCACCGGCGGCAATGCGGTGCGTGAACTCAGCAGCGACGAGGGCCACCTGCCTCAGTCGGCCAGCGAGGACGAGAAGAAGAGCATCCTCGATCTATTCAAGCGCTGAAGCTCAGCGCCTGGCCGGCCTGGGTGCTGGCCAGGCGCGACAGCAGGGCATGGAACTCCTGGCCCTCGCGCTCCAGCCAGCGGCCGTCGACATAGCGGAAGTGATAGCCGCCGGCGCGCGCCGCCAGCCACAGCTCCTGCAGCGGCGGCTGGGTGTTCAGCACGATCTTGCTGCCGTTCGGGAAGCTCAACTCCAGCAGACCACCGGTACGGTGGCTGTCGATATCGATCACGTCCTGCTCCAGCCAGGCATCGACGGTGGCCTCGACGCCGTCCAATACGGCCCGAGTCTTGGCGTGGTAGTCGGCATCGTCAAGCGGAGTGGCAACAGGGGCGGTCATGACCGATAAACTCGCGGAATGAAAAAGACAAACGCAAGTGTAGGCCTGCTGCTGATCACCCTGCTGCTGACGGCCTGTGGGCAAAAAGGCCCGCTGACTCTGCCTGCCCCCAAACAGGCAGCATCAGCCCCCACGACAGGCCGCTAGATCCGGCCTTCTTCCACCGCGTGGCAGGCCACCTTGATGCCCTGAAAATCCTGTAGCGGCGGGCGCTCGGCCTTGCAGCGCTCGTTGGCATGGGGGCAGCGCGGATGGAAGCTGCAGCCGCTGGGCGGGCTCAGCGGGTTTGGCACCTCGCCCTGCACCGGCGTGCGGGCGCGCCCGCTCATATGGATATCGGGAATCGCATCCAGCAGCATGCGGGTGTAGGGATGGCGCGGGCGGCCGAACAGATCGGCCTTGTCGGCCACCTCGACCAGGCGGCCCAGATACATCACGCCGACCTGGTCCGAAACATGGCGCACCACCGCGAGGTTGTGCGAGATGAACAGATAGGTCAGGCCGCGCTCGCGCTGCAAGTCCTTCATGATGTTCAGCACCTGGGCCTGCACCGAGACATCCAGCGCCGAGGTCGGCTCATCACAGACCAGGAACTCGGGCTGGGTGGCCAGCGCGCGGGCAATCGAGATGCGCTGGCGCTGACCGCCGGAGAACTGGTGCGGGAACTTCTCGCGGTCGCTGGGCGTCAGGCCCACCGACTGCAGCAACTCGCCGACGCGCGCCTTCAACTCCTCGGCCTCGCTGATCAGGCCGTGCTCGCGCAGCGGCTCGCCGATGATGTCCTGCACCTTCCAGCGCGGGTTCAGCGAGGCATAGGGATCCTGGAAAATCATCTGCATGCGCCGGCGCAGGGCCTGGGCACCGGAGCCTGCCAAGGTCTGGGCGGTGTCGATGCCGTCCACGCTGACCTTGCCGCGGGTCGGCTTGTAGAGACCCACCAGCAAGCGTGCCACCGTGCTCTTGCCGCAGCCGGACTCACCGACCAGGGCCAGGGTCTTGCCCTTCTGGATGCTGAAGCTGACACCGTCAACGGCGTGCACGAATTGCCTGGGCTTGCGTTCGACGACGCGATTCAACCAGGGCTGCGAGACATCGAAGATCTTGGCGAGGTCCTGGACTTCAACCAGCGGGCGGCTCATACAACGGTTTCCTTCTCGGCAGCATGCAGCCAGCATGAGGCGCGGGTCGCGCCTGTGGCCAGCAGTTCGGGGCGCTCGGTACGGCAGCGGCCGAAGACTTTGGGGCAGCGCGGGTTGTAGGCGCAGCCATTGGGGATGGAGTTCAGGCGCGGCATCGCGCCGTCGATCTGCAGCAGGCGCTCGCGGTCCTCGTCCATCGCGGGGATCGAGCCCATCAGGCCGGCCGTGTAGGGATGCGCCGGCTTGTGGATCACATCGTGGACCGGGCCGATCTCGGCGACCCGACCCGCATACATCACAGCGACGCGGTCGCAGGTCTCGGCGATCACGCCCATATCGTGCGTCACCAGCATCACGGCGGCGCCCTGCTCCTTGCAGATGCGCTTGAGCAGCGAAATGATTTGCGCCTGGATCGAGACATCGAGCGCCGTGGTCGGCTCGTCGGCCACGATCAGCTTGGGCTCGGCCGCCAGGGCCAGCGCGATCACGACGCGCTGACGCATGCCGCCGGAGAACTGGTGCGGATACTGGTCGATGCGCTGCGCGGCGGCCGGGATGCCGGTCTGCTCCAACAGCTCGATTGCCCGCTTGCGCGCCTGGCTTTCGCTAAGGTTCAGATGCGTCGTGATGGTCTCGATCAACTGCTGCCCCACCGTGTAAAGCGGGTTCAGCGAGGTCAGCGGGTCCTGGAAGATCGCGCCGATCTGGCGGCCGCGGATCTTGCGCATCTCGTCATAGGGCAGATTGTCGATGCGCCGGCCTTCCAGCAGGATCTCGCCGGAGGCGATGCGCCCCGGAGGATCGAGCAGGCCGATGATGGAGGCGCCGGTCAGCGATTTGCCGGCACCGGACTCGCCGACCACGCCGAGAATCTCGCCGGGCGCGATGTCGAAATTGATGTCGTCCAGCGCCAGCAGGGTGCCGCGCCGGGTCGGGAACTCGACCCGCAGATGGCGGACTTCAAGAAGAGGTGCGGTCATAGAAAACTCTTAGCGCAGGCGGGGATTGAGGGCGTCGCGCAGCCAATCGCCGAGCAGGTTCACGGACAGGGCGATCAGCACCAGCATCACGCCGGGCCAGATCGTGATCCACCATTCACCGGAGAACAGGAAGTCGTTGCCGACCCGGATCAAGGTACCCAGCGACGGGCTGGTCGGCGGCACGCCGACCCCCAGAAAGGACAGGGTCGCCTCGGTGATGATGGCGGCCGCGACCTGGATGGTTGCCAGCACCAGCACCGGCCCCAGCACATTGGGCAGCACATGCTTGCGCATGATGCGCAGCGAGCTGACGCCGATCACGCGGGCCGCCTGCACATACTCCTTGTTGCGCTCCACCATGGTCGAGCCGCGCACCGTGCGGGCGTACTGCACCCAGCCGGTCAGCGCGATCGCGAAGATCAGCACGCCGAAGGCCAGCGCATCGTGCGCATTCGGGAACATGGCCCGACCGACGCCATCGATCAGCAGCGCCACCAGGATGGACGGGAAGGACAGCATCACATCGCAGACCCGCATGATGAAGGCATCGACCTTGCCGCCGACAAAGCCGGCCAGCAGACCCAGGCCGACACCGATGATCATCGACAGCACGACCGAGGCCAGGCCGACAAACAGAGAGATGCGCGCGCCATACATCAGCGCCGACAGCAGGTCACGGCCCTGGTCGTCGGTACCCAGCAGGTATTTGCTGCTTCCACCCTCCATCCAGGCCGGCGGCAGACGCGCATCCATCAGCTCCAGCGAAGCCAGATCAAACGGGTTATGCGGCGCGACGAACTCGGCGAACAGCGCGCAGAACACGCAGATGAAGGCGATGATGGCCGCGATGATGGCCGTCGGCGAGGCGCGGAAGGAATGCCAGACATCACCATCGAAAAATCGCTGCAAGGCATTCGGTGCCGCAGCAACAGGGGAACTCGGGGAACTCATGGCGTGGATACTCCGGACGGTGATAGGGGCAGGCCCTGCTCGACCAGGCCGGCGAACAGCGCCGCACCCAGAGGCAGAACCTCATCATTGAAGTCGTAACGGGGGTTGTGCAGGCCGCAGTTCTCGCCCTCGGTGCGCGCCTGGCCCAGGCGCAGATAGGCGCCCGGCTTGACCTGCAGCATGAAGGAGAAGTCCTCCGAGCCCATGCTGGGCGGCAGCTCGCGATTGAGGCGGGCCGCGCCGACCAGACGCTCGGCGACATCGGCCGCGAAATCGGCCTCGGCGGCCGAGTTGATGGTGGCCGGGTACAGGCGCTGGTAGCTGACGCTGGCACTGCCACCGAAGCCCTGGGCCAGCGACTGCACCAGCTCGGCCAGACGCTGCTCGATCAGCAGCTGCACCTCGGGCCGGAAGCTGCGCACCGTGCCGGTCAGCCGGGCCTCGCGCGGGATCACGCTGAAGGCGCCCGGTTCGCCGGCACGCAGCGAGCACAGGCTGACCACGGCCTGGTCCAGCGGCGCCACATTGCGCGACACCAGGCTTTGCACAGCCGTGATCACATGGCCGGCCATCAGCACCGGATCGACCGCCAGGTGCGGGTGCGCGCCGTGGCCCCCGCGCCCGGTCAACACGATCTCGACCTGATCGGCCGCCGCCATCATCGCGCCGCGATTGATGCCGATATGGCCGGCCGGCATCTGCGGCCAGTTGTGCATCGCGTAGACCGATTCGACCGGGAAGCGCTCGAACAGGCCGTCATTGATCATCTCGCGCGCGCCGGCATAGCCCTCCTCGCCGGGCTGAAAGATCAGCACGGCCGTGCCGGCAAAAGCCCGTGTCTGTGCGAGGTAGCGGGCCGCGCCGATCAGCATGGTCGTATGGCCATCATGGCCGCAGGCATGCATCAGGCCCGGGCTGGCCGAGCGCCAGGCGAAGTCGTTGTCTTCCTGCAGCGGCAGCGCATCCATATCGGCGCGCAGCCCCAGCAGGCGGCCTCCCGCGCCGCCCTGGCCATGGATCAGCGCGACCACGCCGGTGCGCCCGATGCCGGTGTGGATCTCGTCGACCCCGCACAGGCGCAAGGCCTCGACCACGCGGGCCGCCGTGCGCGTCTCCTGGAAACCCAGCTCGGGCATGGCGTGCAACTCGCGCCGCAGCGCGGTCAGCTCGCCATGCAGCGCACTGAGTCGCTGGTAGGCGCCGCTCATCAATGGCCTCCGGCCTTGCCTTCGATGCGCAAGCGCGGGTCGACCGCGAAATAAAGCATGTCGACCAGCAGATTGATGGTGACGAAGATGAAGGAGATCAGGCACAGATAGGCAGCCATCACAGGGATGTCGGCGAACTGCACCGCCTGAATGAAGAGCAGGCCCATGCCGGGCCACTGGAACACGGTCTCGGTGATGATGGCAAAAGCAATCAGCGAGCCGAGTTGCAGACCGGTGATGGTGATCACCGGCACCAGGGTGTTCTTCAGCGCATGGCCGAAGTAGACCGCGTTATTGCTGAGTCCGCGGGCGCGTGCAAACTTGATGTAGTCGGTGCGCAGCACCTCCAGCATCTCCGAGCGCACCAGCCGCATGATCAGGGTCAGCTGAAACACCGACAGTGTGATCGCTGGCAGTATCAGATGCTTGAGCCCGTCGACGGTCAGCAGTCCGGTGGTCCACGTGCCCAGGGCGACGACATCACCGCGGCCGAAGCTGGGCAGCCATTTGAGCGTCACGGCAAAGATCAGGATCAGCAGGATGCCGATCAGAAAGGTCGGCAGCGACACGCCCAGCAGCGACAGCGTCATCAGCATCTGCGAGAGAAAGCGGCCGCGCCGCAGCGCTGCATAAACCCCCAGCGGAATCCCGACGCCCAGCGCGATCACACCGGCCGCCATCGACAGCTCCAGCGTAGCCGGGAAACGCTCGGCGATCAGGGTCGAGACCTTGCGGCCCTGGCGCAGGCTCAGGCCGAACTCGCCCTGCACCGCGTTGCCGATGAATTTGGCGAACTGGACCGGAAAGGGATCATCCAGGCCCAGGTCCTTGCGCAGTTGCTCGCGCTGCTCAGGGGTCGCGTCCTGGCCCAGCAGATTGGTCACCGGATCGCCGACGTACTGGAACAGCATGAAGGCAATGAAGGCCACCGTCAGCATCACGGCGATGGCCTGGGCAAGGCGTCTCAGAATAAAAACTAGCATGTCTTGTTCGGCGCTTTGTCAGCAGAGAGTGAGGGGTGCATCGGGGCCATTGCTGAGCGCATGGTACGCATGAATCAGGCCAAGCATTGCTTCTTCGAAGCAATGCACCCGCCTGTCACGGCAAGCGATGAGCGAGGCACCAAGTCGGGGCGACGTCATCTGGGCGCCATCATGGAGAAGTCTGCCCGGCGCTACAAACGGGAAAGCCCTGATGGGCCAGCGACGAAAGTAAGTGTCAGAACAGCAGGCTGCCCGGCAGGCTGCGCTGCTCGCCATCGCGGAACACCAGCGTCCCATAACAAGCCTCAGCCCGGCTGCGGGTGTTGTCGGCATCGGTCATGAAGGCCGCACCGATCAAGGGGCCGGGCAACTCGCCAAACGCACGGCGATAGTCTGCCGCGACGTCGCGTTTGAAGCGCTGCCAGCGCGGCTTGGCGCTGGGGCCGGAGCCGACAACGATCTTGCGCACCCGGTCGCTGCGCCGGCTGATCACCACGGTCTCGGGTGCGGCCTGGGCATCCCAGACATACATCAGCGTCGCGAAGGGCGGCGCCTCGCCGCTGAGGGTGTGGGCCAGCTCGAACATCATGCGGTTGCGCGCCGACAAGCGACTCGCGTCTCCATCGAAAGCCAGCACCAGCCGCGCCGACGCGTCGTCGGTCTCGGGGTCGGTCACCGTGGCACCACCCGGCTGGCCGGCGATCCACCAGTCGAACTCCAGCGGACCCAGCTGCTGCGGATCCAGCTGCAAGCGGCGCCGCCACAGGCTGGCGGACTGATCGGCCTGCGCGTGAACACAGGCCCTGCCCTCACGTCGGGCCAGGCTGTAGCGGGTGGCCCGCTTGCCCGGCAGCTCGCGCGCCGACCAGCCCTCCAGCACCGGCTCCTGCGGCTGCCGCTCGGGCGTCTGGGCACAGCCCAGCATCAGCAGAACGGGGACAAGCAGCAGGCAGGGTCTGAATCGGTACGGCATGGCAAGAAACTAGAGCAAGGCCGTCATCATCGCTCGGTGAAAAGTCACGGCAGATAAGCGTGCATAAAAAAGGCCGCTTCGCAGCGGCCTTGTGTTGACGGCACCACGGTGCCATCACGCCTTGAACATCCACTCAGAAGCGGTGGCGGATGCCCATCGCCACATTGTTGGAGTCCACGCCCGGCGCACTGGTGAAGCCACCCAGGAAACCGGCCTGGCCGGGTGCGGCCTGGCCCATGCCCTTGTTGTCGAAATGCGTCAGCACGAAATTCAGATCGGTGCGCTTGGACAGCGCGTAGCTGTAGGCCACACCGTAAGAGTCCGTGTCGGCATTGATACGCGTCTTGTCATCCAGGCGGTTGAACGCGGTGTAGAAGGTGTGCTGCCCCATGGTCATGCGATAGCCGATGCTGAAAGCTGCAGCATCCTGCACAAAGGCCGACTTGTAGTCGTTGACCAGGCCATCGACATTGATCCGGCTGGCTAGCAAGTTACCGAGACCGGCCGCCTGCTGATTGATGCCAGCCGTGAACATCGGTATGACCCGACCGGTCAGTTCCGAACGCAAGCCGTCCAACAGCGCCGACAGTCCCGAGGGATTGGGGTCGGAGATATCGTTGTACAAGAAGCTCACGGTGCCGGGACCGACCTTGGCCGATGCACCCAGCGTGATGGAGCGCAGCGAGCGCTGGCCCAGTTCATTGTCCTTGGCGTTCATGCCAACGCCGACACCGTAGGCATCGGTCTTGTACTGAACCATCGCGCCATAGAAGCGCCCCTGGGAGGTCGAACCCTCGCCGGCAGCCACCATCACGCTGGCGGACAAGCCGCCCTGCTGGATGCGGTACTGCAGCGCATTCGATTGGCGGATATCGATCACGGCAGGCACCGCCGCCACCTGACCCGCCGCCAGGCTGGATTGCGTGGCCATCGTGTCGAAGGCCGCATTCAGTTCATAAGCCGGGGTGTACTGACGCCCGGCCAGCACCGCGCCAAAAGGCGTGACCAGGCCCACATAAGCTTGACGATCCCAGAATCGCGCATTGCCGATATTGACGCCAAACGAGTTTGCGGCAAGGCGCCCGCCCAAGGCGGTGGTCACGGCTTGCAAGGCCGAATTCCAGCCTGCCGTGGCCCCAGCAACCACAGCAGGTGGGACGCCGGGCAGGCCGAAATTGGTCGGCGTGAAGATCGCCGACTGTTTGCCCCAGCGGTCCGGCAGGAAGGTGGTGCCGGAGACGGGCGTGTTGCTGTTGGTGCCAGTATCCAGCTCCAGGCGATTCTCCAGCACGAACAGCGCACGATAGCCGCCACCGATATCCTCGTTGCCACGGAAGCCCAGGCGCGAACCGTCCATGATGCCGCTCACCACCTGCTTGCGGGCACCACCGGCGATCCCCGAGGTGTAGCTGACACCGCCATCCAGGATGCCGTACACAGTCACCGAGGACTGTGCCCAGGCGGCGCTGACGCTGCCGGCCAACAGGCCCAGAACCAGGAAGGTCTTCTTCTTGCTCATCAATGTCTCCTGCTTGAAAAATTCTTGTGCTCGTATTCTGAGCCGCAGGCGACGAGGCAGACATCGGTTTGTGGCGACCGACCCACAGGCGATAACCCTGTCGCTTGTGCGACAGGCGTATTTGACGGAATTGGAACAGGCATAAAAAAACCGCCCCGAGGGACGGTTTCGCTGAATCCACAAGCTCGCTTGCGCGAGCGCGGAATCAGACGGGGTGACGCACGCCGACTTCGACGCCGCCGTTGTCGGCGCCATTGAAGCGCGCGTTGAGAGTGCTGGCCGTCCACGTGGCCGGGCCTGCCACTCGAACATTGGAACCCCGCTCATTGCTGACGCGGGCCACGGTCCCATACAGAGCCGTACGCTTCGACAGATCGTGGATGTAACCCAGGGCGATCTGCGAGGTGTTCGTTGCCTTGATGTACGAAGCACGCACCGTGCCGCTACCCAACGGTGCACTGGCGCCAATCAGGCCGATCTTCTGCTTGGACGCGCCGAACTTGTTCTGCGAGTAGAAGCCCATCAGCTTGACCACGCCAAGATCGTACGAACCACTGAAGGTCGTGCGCTTGTAGTCGGCATTCGAGGTGTCCGGATCAGCGTTCGAGAACGCGGCGCTGACGTTCAGCGGGCCAGCAGCGTAGCCCAGGCGCAGGCCCAGGTACTTGTTGTTGTTACCAGGGGCAGCGGCACCTTCGCCGGCAGCCACTTCAGCCGAGCCGTAGAAACCGCCCAGGTTCGAAGGCAGGTAATACGCGACGATGTTGTCAGCACGGGTGCTGCTGGTGATCGCACCATTCAAGCCAGCGGCATTGCTGCTGTAGAACTTGCTCGAGTCACCCACACCATTGGTGCCGAACGGGTCGAAGTCAGCATAGGCCGTGAACTGGTTGGTCAGGAAACGACCCAGACGCACTTCGCCAAAGTCACCCATCAGGCTGACCGAGGTACGACGATGCCAGAAACGCGACGCATTGGTCGTGCCGTCATCGGGGTTGATCGCAGCTTCCAGCCAGAAACCGGCCTTCAGGCCACCGCCCAGATCTTCGACGCCACGCACGCCCCAACGGCTGCTGTAGATGCCGTCGGTGCCCATGGTCTTGGTGGTCAAGCCGGCGCCTTTGTTGTAGCGCAGGTTCAAGTCAACGCCGCCGAACAGCGTGACGGACGACTGTGCCGACGCAGCACCGACCATAGAGCCGAGCACGGCCAACGCAATCAGGGATTTCTTCATTCGTTTCTCCTAGGTTGAATAAGAGGCCCCGATCCGGGAAGCCCTCTTGCGGGGCTGATCAGGCCAACCTCCTCAGCGGAAGTTGCTGTATTGCACCAGAGCAAACCCTGAATGACCAGCCGACCGAGAGGAAAAACCAAGGCATCGTTGTCATCGCGCAACGAGACACCCGGACTTCAAAATCGTCACAGAACAGCAACACGGCGCTAGTGATTGACAAAGCGCAATTTGAAGCCCCAAAACTTGGCCAAGCCAGGGGTAAACAGCAGGGCCGCCTCTAAACTATTGGCGTATGCACGCCCAACAAAGACTTGACGCCAAAGACCGCCTGATTGCCAGCCTGGACAAGGGCTTGCGTGCATTGTTCGGCGCCTACACCGCTGGGCGCAGCACGCCCAAGGCTGCGGCCGATCCCATCGCAATGAGCGAGGCCGAGCGGCGGCTGTCGGCCGCCCTAATGCGGGTCAACCATGTCGGCGAGGTGTGCGCCCAGGCGCTATATCAATCGCAGGCTCTGGTCTGCCGCAATGAGCAGCTGCGCGCTCATTTCCACGAGGCCGCCGCCGAAGAAATCGACCACCTGGCCTGGACCCGTGATCGCCTGCTGGACCTGAACAGCCACACCAGCTATCTGAACCCGCTCTGGTATGGCGGCGCGTTCGCACTGGGCGCGCTCGCCGGCCTGGCCGGTGACCGTGTCAGCCTGGGCTTTGTCGTCGAGACCGAGCGCCAGGTCGAGCAGCATCTGGCCAGCCATCTGGACCGACTGCCGGCCAACGATGCCGGCTCACGCGCCATCGTCGAGCAGATGAAACTCGATGAAGCGCGGCATGCCGAAGAGGCGCTCGCCGCCGGGGCCAGCGAATTGCCGGCCCCAGTCAAGGGCCTGATGCGCCTGGCCGCCAAGGTGATGACGGTGACGGCTCACCGCATCTGATCAGACCTCGACCAGCTCGATCGATGTGGTGATCTCGGCCGTCTTGGCCAGCATGATGCTGGCCGAGCAGTACTTTTCATGCGACAGCGCCACCGCCCGCTCGACCGCGCCCGGGTTCAGGCCCCGGCCGCTGACGATGAAATGCATATGGATCTGCGTGAAGACCTTGGGGTCGGTTTCGGCCCGCTCAGCCTTGACCTTGACCTGGCAGCCACGCACGTCCTGGCGGCCGCGCTTGAGTATCAGCACCACGTCATAGGCTGTGCAGCCGCCGGTGCCGGCCAGCACCGTCTCCATCGGCCGCGGCGCCAGATTGCGACCGCCGCCCGCAGGGGCCCCGTCCATATTCAGCAGATGGCCGCTGCCCGTTTCGGCGACAAAAGCCATGCCATCGGCCCCCATCCAGTTGATCGTGCATTCCATCTTGCTTTGCCCTGTGACTTTCCACCGCCGCTTGGTGAAAAAATATTGCGGCGCAACATAAGCTGCGAGTAGAATTCTAAGCAAGCAAACGAAAACAAACGAACAAGTTCGCGCCTTGGCGCCTATGCGTTTTCTTCTTTGCACCCATTGTCTCCTCCACCGCCTCCATGGTGGATTCAGCCCGAGCCCGCAAGGACTCGGGCTTTTTTTCGTGCCCACGCAGGCGGCGAAGCGCCGGCAGGCCCTGGCTTATGATGCTGCGCCGCAACACCCCGCATTGGAGAGCATTCATGGCCGGCCCTGCACGGAAGCCCCGCACCACCCGATCCACCAGCATCGGCAAGCCCGCCCTGATGCCCAGCGGTGACAGCTATCTGCAGCGAATTCTGAATGCCAAGGTCTACGAGGTCGCCGACGAGACCGCCCTGGATGCCGCCAAGAACCTCTCCAAACGCCTGGCCAACAAGGTGCTGCTCAAGCGCGAGGACACCCAGCCGGTATTCAGCTTCAAGCTGCGCGGCGCCTACAACAAGATGGCGCATCTGAGCCCCGAGGCGCGTGCGCAGGGCGTGATCTGCGCCTCGGCCGGCAACCATGCCCAGGGCGTGGCGCTATCGGCCAAGAAGCTGGGCTGCCGCGCCGTCATCGTGATGCCCATCACCACGCCCAAGGTCAAGATTGATGCAGTGCAGGCGATGGGCGGCGAGGTCGTGCTGCACGGCGACAGCTTCACCGATGCCTACGGCCGCGCGCTGGAATTGGAACGCGAGCAGAAGCTGACCTTCGTCCATCCCTTCGACGATCCGGACGTGATCGCCGGCCAGGGCACGATCGCGATGGAAATCCTGCGCCAGCATCCAGGCCCCATTGATGCCATCTTTGTCGCCATCGGCGGCGGCGGCATGATCTCCGGCATCGCCGCCTATATCAAGGCGGTGCGCCCCGAGATCCGGGTGATCGGCGTGCAGACCAAGGATTCCGACGCGATGTTGCGCTCGATCAAGGCCGGCAAGCGGGTGCAACTGCAGGACGTCGGCCTGTTCGCCGACGGCACGGCCGTCAAGCTGGTCGGCGAGGAGACCTTCCGCATCACCCAAGCCCTGGTCGATGACTACATCGTCGTCGACACCGACGCGGTCTGCGCCGCGATCAAGGACGTGTTCGAAGACACCCGCAGCATCCTGGAGCCCTCCGGCGCGATGGGTGTGGCCGCGCTCAAGCAATATGTGGCCAAGACTGGCGCCAAGGCTCAGACCTTGATCGCCATCACCTGCGGCGCCAATATGAACTTCGACCGCCTGCGCTTCGTCGCCGAGCGTGCCGAGGTCGGTGAGCAGCGCGAAGCCCTGTTCGCGGTCACCATTCCCGAAGAGCGCGGCAGCTTCAAGCGCTTTTGTGAGCTGCTCGGCCCGCGCAGCGTGACAGAGTTCAATTACCGCATCTCGGACCAGAACGAGGCCCATGTCTTTGTCGGCGTCGCCATCACCAAGCGCGAAGAGGCCGACAAGCTGGCCCGCCAGTTTGCCAAGCATGGCTTCCCGGCGGTCGATCTGAGCGACAACGAGCTGGCCAAGCAGCATGTGCGCCATATGGTGGGCGGTCGCAGCGAGCTGGCCAAGAACGAGCGCCTGTACCGCTTCATCTTCCCGGAGCGGCCCGGCGCGCTGATGCGCTTCCTGTCCAGCATGCACCCGGAATGGAACATCAGCCTGTTCCATTACCGCAATCAGGGCGCCGACTACGGCCGCATCCTGGTCGGCATCCAGGTGCCGCGGGGTGACAGCGCGGCGCTGCGCGACTTCCTCGACTCGCTCAACTATCCCTACGAGGACGAGAGCAGCAACCCGGTCTACAAGCTCTTCCTGCGCTGAGCGCTGCCGGGCAAGTGCGGATGACGGCGGCCGGCGCATAGCCCAGAATCCAGCCAGCCATGCCCATCCACCAGTCGCTGATCTCGCCGACCGCCAATCCCGAGCTCGAGCGCGCCTTGCGCGAGCGCGTCGATCGGCGCGCCGCGATCGCCGGCGGCCTGGGCGAACTGGAGCCGCTGGCGGTGCGCCTGGGCCTGGTGCAGAACACCCTGACCCCGCGCTTTCGCGACCCCGCCTTGCTGCTGTTCGCCGCCGACCACGGCATCGCGGTGGAGGGCATCGCCCTGTTGCACGGCCGCTCCACCCGCGAGCAAGCCCTGCTGGCCCTGCAGCACCGGCTGCCGGTCGCGGTGTTCGCGCGTCAGCAAGGACTACAGCTGACCGTGGTGGACTGCGGCATCGCCGAGCCGCTGTTGCCCCATGCCCGGCTGCTGTCGCGCAAGATCGCCCATGGCACACGCAACTCTCGCGTCGGCCCGGCGATGAGCATGGAACAAGCCCATGCCGGCGTGCGCGTCGGCATGGAGATTGCCGACAGCCTGAGCGGCAATGTGCTGGCCTGCGCCGGCCTTGGCCAGGGCTCGGAAGAAAGCGCGGCGCTGATGCTGTCCCGCCTGGCCGACAGCCCGCTGCGCGACTTCATCGTGTCCGGCCCCGATATGCGCCAGGACGATCTGGCCCGGCTGCTGCATATCCTGCAAGGCGCCCAGGCGCGGCACCGCGAACTGCAGGAGCCGATGGAGGTGCTGGCGGGGCTGGGCGGCTACGAGATCGCGGTGATGGTCGGCGCCATGCTGGTGGCCGCCAGCAAACGCCAGCTGATCATCGTCGACGGCATGTCCGCCTGCGCGGCGCTGAAGATCGCCGCGTTGATCGCCGCACCGGTGACCGACTATGCGGTGTTCTGCCGCAGCCACGCGCACCGTGGCCTGGACGAAGCGCTAGCCCTGTTCCATGCCTCGGCCCTGCTGGAACTGGGCATGCAGAGCGCGGACGGCACCGGCGCCGCGCTCGCCTGGCCGCTGATACGCAGCGCCGGCGCGCTGCTGACCGATCTGCATGAGCTGGCCGACCGGCCCGGCGCAACCGACTCGGCGCCGCTGCCCATGCTGACCCAGCCGCTCAGCACCGCCGGCGGCCCGCTCAGCAAGCGCTGACGATCAGCGGGTATTGCCGGTATTGCCGTCCTGTCCGGTCTGGGCGGGCGGGAGCTCCGGCGGCAGTTGCTGTGCGGGCGGCATCACCGGCAAGGCCTGCGGCGGCGGGTTGCTGTTGATCTGAGGCGGCGGCAGCGCGACGGCGGCCGGCAGGCTGCCGGTTGCGGCCGGCACCGGCGGCGCCAAGGTCAGGCGCAGGCTGACCACACCCTGGCGGCCCAATGCCGCCGAATTGCCGTCCAGCGCCAGCAGCTGCAACTCGCCGTCGACCGCCGCACCAACCCGCACCGTGCGTGCCGGCGCGTTGTCCACCGTGATCACCGCGACGCCCTCGCCGGCATGGCGGCCACCGCCCTGCTTGGGCGCCACCAGGCCGACCAGCTTGTAGCGCCCGTCAACCGGTACCGCCACCTCGGCCACCGGCGCGGCCTGCGGCGCGCCGAACAAGCGGCTCAGGTCGGCACGCGGCCCCGTACCGTCGGCGGCCGGCAGCGCCTGCGGCGGCACAGGCAGCGGCGCCGGCAAGAGCTTCAGCAACCAGAAGGCGCTGCACAGGGCCAGCAGGGCCCAGACGGTAAAGGTCAACAATCGTGCGAGCATGCGCCGATTATGATTCATGCCAATGCGACAACCGGGCGACTCCATGCCAAGCCTCAGCGTTAAAAAAACGTCACGCCGCCCGCGCGGCTTCACCCTGATCGAGTTGCTGGTGGTGCTCGTCATCATCGGCGTGCTGGCCGCCCTGATCGTGCCCAATGTGCTGGACCGGGCCGATGACGCCCGCGTCACCGCCGCGCGCACCGACGTCAACAACCTGATGCAGGCGCTGAAGCTCTACAAGCTCGACAACCAACGCTTCCCCACCGGCGAACAGGGCCTGGAGGCCCTGGTGCGCAAGCCCAGCAGCGGCCCGGCCCCGGCCAACTGGAAGCCCTATGTCGAGAAGCTGCCCAACGACCCCTGGGGCCGCCCCTACCAGTTCGCCAACCCGGGCGTGAAGGGCGAGATCGATGTCTACAGCTATGGCGCCGATGGCCAGGCCGGCGGCGAGGGCAAGGACGCCGACATCGGCTCCTGGCAGTAGGGTGGAACGGCCCGACGGACGGTCAAGCAGCCTCGTTCGCGGCTTTACGCTGATCGAGCTGCTGGTCGTCGTGGCCTTGATTGCGATCGCAACGGCGACCTTGAGCCTGGCATTGCGCGACCCGGCCGGGGCGCAGCTGGAGCGCGAGGCCGAACGCCTCGCGGCACTGTTTGAGACCGCGCGTGCCGAGGCGCGTGCGGCCGGGCTGACGGTGCAATGGGCGCCGGTCAGCGATGACTCGGGCGACCAGTTCCGCTTTCGCGGCCTGCCCGAGCGCATGCAGCTGCCGCGACGCTGGCTGGGCGAGGCGGTGGCGGTGGAGATCGTCGGCGCACGCTCGGTTCAGCTCGGGCCGGAACCGATGGTTGGCGCCCAGCGCCTGCGCCTGCGCCTGGGCGCGCAGCGCATCGCGCTGGTGACCGACGGCCTAGGGCCGTTCGAGCCGCAGCACGAGCCCGAGACCGCCCCGTGAAGAGAGCTTTGCAAGGCTTTACCTTGATCGAGGTGCTGGTGGCGCTGGCCATCGTCGCGATCACGCTGGCGGCCGGGCTGAAGGCGGCCGGCGCGCTGACCGGCAATGCCGAGCGACTGGCCCAGGTCAGCGCCGCGCAGTGGTGCGCCGAGAACCAACTGACCGAGCTGCGCCTGGCGCGGCAGTTCCCCGGCGTCGGTGATATCGAGTTCGCCTGCAGCCAGCTGGGCCGCGACTATGCCGGGCGCCTGGTCGTGCGGCCGACGCCGAACCCGAATTTCCGCCGCGTCGACGCGCTGATCGCCAATGATCAGGGCGTGCCGCTTTTGAGCCTGTCCACCATCGTCGGAAGGTACTGAAGGTGCACGGACGCGAGCGCGGCTTTACCCTGGTCGAGGTGCTGGTGGCTCTGCTCATCATGGCCGCCATCGCGGTGATGTCCTGGCGCGGCATCGACGGCATGCTGCGCAGCCGCGACATCAGCCAGGGCAGCCTGGCGCAGACCGAGCGGCTGCAAACCGTGCTGGCGCAATGGGAACAGGATCTGCGCTCGCTGCAGGACGGCGGCGGCGACGTCAGCCCATTGAGCTTCGACGGCGCCAGCCTGCGTATCACCCGCCAGCAGCCCGGCGGCCTGCAGCTGGTGGCCTGGACCGTGCGCGAGGGCCGGCTCTACCGCTGGGAGAGCGCGACGCTCAGCACCGTCGCGGCACTGAACGACGCCCTGCAGCGCAGCCAGCAAGGCCTGGCCGACCAGGACCGGCAGCTGATGGCGCTGGACGGCGTCAGCGGCTGGCAGATGTTCTTCTATCGCGGCAATGCCTGGAGCAATGCCATGTCCAGCGACGACGTCAAGCAGGCGCCACCCGCGGCCTCGGGCCCGGCCGGCCCCGGCCGGGTGCTGCCCGGTGGCGTGCGGATGATTCTGCAGTTCGCGCCCGGCAGCGGCCATGGCGGGCCGCTGACCCGGCAGGTCGTGCTGGGGCCGCAATCATGAGAAACGCCCGGAGCCGGGGCGCCGCGCTGTTGACGGCGCTGCTGATCGTCGCCTTGGTCGCCAGCCTGGCCTCGGCCATGGTGTGGCGTCAGTACCGGGCGGTGCAGATCGAGGCCGCGGACCGTGCTCGCGCGCAGTCCGCCTGGATTCTGCAGGGCGCGCTGGACTGGGCCCGGCTGATACTGCGTGAGGACGCGCGCGCCAACCGCAACGATCCCGTCGACCATCTCGGCGAGGTCTGGGCCGTGCCGCTGGCCGAAGCCAGGCTCTCGACCTTTCTGGCCGCCGACCGCACGAACGCCAGTGAAGACACCGGCAAGGACGAGGGGCCCGAGGCCTTTCTGTCCGGCACGCTGCTGGATGCCCAGGCCCAGTACAACCTGCGCAATCTGGTCGGCGGCGACGAGGCCGCCCAGGCCCTGGAGTTGCGCACCCTGACCCGCCTGTGCGAGAGCGCCGGTGTGCCGGCCGATACCGCCGCCAAGATCGCCGGCCAGCTGCGCGCCGCCTTTGCTGACAAGCCCGAGGCCCAGGCGCCGCTGCGCCCGCAGACCCTCGAGCAGCTGCAATGGCTGGGCATCCCGGCCGAGATCGTGGCCCGGCTGCGGCCGCTGCTGACCCTGCTGCCGGCGCGCACACCGGTCAATCTGAACACCGCGCCGCGCGAGGTGATCGCGGCGCTGTTCGACGGCATGGACCTGGCGTCGGCCGAGCGCGTCGTGCAGCAGCGCCAGAACTCGCCCATGCGCAATCTGGAAGACGCCAAGGCCCTGCTGCCCGAGGGTGTTGTGCTCAGCGGCGAGCGCGCCGCCTTCGTCTCCTCCTACTTCATCGTCAACGGCCGGCTGCGGCTCGAGGCACGGGTGCTGGAGGAGCGCTCGCTGGTACAACGCCGCGACCTGGACATGCTGGTGCTGAACCGCCAGCGCGTCAACTTGGTGCTCGAAGCCGGACGATGAGCGTCGGGCCGACACAAGCTGCTCCTAGAATGCCCCACCCATAAGCCATGACCACCCTGATCCTGCTCCTGCCCCAGCGTGGCCGACTGCGCGCCCAAGGCCAAGCCACGCCCGACGGCCTGAGCCGTGGCGAGCACGGCCGTGAGTACGACTATGTGCTGAGCCACGACGGCGTCCAGGCGACGGCCCAGGGTCGCAGCGTCGCCGCGCTGCTGCCGCGCGCCGACACCGTGATCGCGGTGCCCGCCGAGGCCGACCTGAGCTGGCACCGGCTGGCGCTGCCGCGTGCCGCGCGTGCCCACCTGCGCGCCGCGCTGGCCGGCACGATGGAAGAAGCCTTGCTCGACGACACCGAGAGCCTGCACTTCGCCATCGAGCCCGGGGTGCAAGCCGGCGAGCAGGCCTGGGTCGTTGTGACGCATAAGGCCTGGCTGGTCGAGCAGCTGGCGCATCTGGAACAGGCCCAGGTCTTTGTCGACCGGCTGGCGCCGCTGTCCTGGCCCGAGGCCCAGGCGCGCGGCCATTTCTTCGCCAGCGCGCGCGATCCGGCCCAGCCCGATCCATGCGGGCTGCGCTGGAGCCATGCCGACGGCGTCAGCACGCTGTGCCTGCAGGGCAGCCTGGCCCGCGACCTGTTCCCGGCTGCAGTGGTGCAAGCCGCACGCTGGACTGGCTCGCCCGGCGTGATCGGTGCCGCCGAGCACTGGCTGGGCACGGCCGTGGCGCCGCTGTCCGACGCCGAGCGCGCACTGCACGCCATCAACAGCCCCTGGAATCTGCGCCAGTTCGAACTGGCACCGCGCACCCGTGGCATCCGCGCGCTGCGCGAGGTCTGGCGCAGCCTGATGAGCAGCCGCTGGCGCCCGGTGCGCTGGGGCCTGGCCGGCCTGGTGGCGGTGCAGCTGCTGGGCCTGAATCTGTGGGCCTGGCAGCTCAGGAGCGAGCTCGGTGAGCGGCGCGCCGCGCTGAACCAGACGCTCAGCAACACCCACCCGCAGGTGCGCGCCATCCTTGATGCGCCACTGCAGATGCAGCGCGAGACCGAGTTGCTGCGCGCCAGCGCCGGCCGGGCCGGCGAACAGGACCTGGAAACACTGCTGGCCGCCGCCGCCACCGCCTGGCCGGCCGAGCGCGGCCCGGCCGATGCGCTGTCCTTCGAGACCGGCCGGCTGCTGATCCCCGCCGCCGGTTGGAGCGAGGCCCAGATCCAGCAGTTCCGTCGCCAGCTGCACAGCGAAGGCTGGCAGCTCGAGATCAATGATGGCCGCATGGCCCTGAGCCGCGCCCGCGCCCTATGAGCAGCAGAAGAAAGACCCTCGGATTCGCCCTCAGCCCCGAGCAGGCGGCCCAATGGCAGCAGTTGAAGTCGCGCTGGCAGGCGCTGGGTGAGCGCGAGCGCACCATCGCGCAGCTGGGCGCGGCCGCGCTGGGCCTGCTGCTGCTGTGGAGCGTCGCGGTGCAACCGGCGCTGCGCACCGTGCGCGCCGCGCCGGGCCAGCTGAGCCAGCTCGATGCCCAGCTGCAGCAGATGCAGCGCCTGGCGCAGGAAGCGCGCGAGCTGCGCGAGCAGCCGGCCGTGCCGGCGGCGCAGTCGCTGCAGGCGCTGAAGGCGGCCAGCGAGCATCTGGGGCCGGCCGCGCGCCTGTCGATCAGTGGCGAACGCGCCGTACTGAGCCTCAACGGCGTCGGCAGCGAGGCACTGCAAGCTTGGCTCGGCGAGGTGCGCAGCGCCGCCCGGGCGCGCCCTGTCGAGGCGACCTTGCAGCGCGGCCCGCAGGGCTTCAGCGGCAGCATCGTGCTGGCGCTGGGAGCACCGGCATGATCAAACCTCCGAGTCTGCGCTGGAGTCTCGGCGGCGCCCTAGTCGGAGCCCTGATTGGCCTGATCCTGTTCGCACCGGCCAGTTGGCTGGCACGTGGCCTGGCCCAGGCTAGCAATGGCCATCTGCTGCTGGCCGAAACCCGCGGTAGCCTCTGGAGCGGCAGCGGCGTGCTGGTACTGACCGGCGGCACCGGCAGCCGCGACGCCAGCCTGCTGCCCGGCCGCATTGAATGGACGCTGGCGCCCAAGGGCCTGGGCCTGCTGCTGAGCGCGCGCCAGGCCTGCTGCATCAACGGCGAGCTGCAGATCCTGCTGCAACCGGGCCTGGGCAGTTTGGGCCTTAGCCTGCCGCAGCAGCAAGGCGCCGACTGGCTGACGCGCTTCCCGGCCGCCTGGCTGGGCGGGCTGGGCACGCCCTGGAATACCTTGCAGCTGGGCGGTGGCATGCGCTTGAGCGCGCGCGAGTTCCGGCTCGAATGGGCGCAGGGGCGCTGGCGCCAGCTGGGCCAGCTGGACCTTGACTTCGTCAACCTGTCCTCGCGTGTCTCGACCCTGGCGCCGCTGGGCAGCTACCGCTTCAGCGTCGCGGCCGATCCGGCAGCGGCCGGTGTCTCGACGCTGCGCCTGAGCACGCTCGAGGGCGCGTTGCTGCTAAGCGGCCAGGGCGTGCTGAGCGGCGGCAAGGCCCGTTTCCAGGGCGAGGCCCAGGCCGCACCCGAGCGCGAAGCCGCGCTGAACAATCTTCTGAACATCATCGGCCGGCGCCAAGGCGCCCGTTCGGTGATCTCGATTGGATGAACGAGATGATCAAGAAACACCGGCTCCTCCCGCTGCTGGCCCTGCTGGCCCTGGCCGCTGCCGCGCCGGCGCAGGCCCAGACGCCCACTGCGGCCGCGCGCGGCCCGGCGCTGAAGGCCCAGACCCCGGTGACGCTGAACTTCGTCAACGCCGACATCGAGGCCGTGACGCGCGCCATCGGCGTGATGATGGACCGCCAGTTCGTCATCGACCCGCGGGTCAAGGGCGTGATCACGCTCTACAGCGAGCAGCCGCTGAGCGTGCGCGAGGCCTATCTGAGCTATCTGGCCGGGCTGCGCGGCCTGGGCTTCACGGTGGTCGAGGCCGGCGGCCTCTACAAGGTCGTGCCCGAGGCCGACGCCAAGCTGCAGACCGGCGCGGTCGCGGTGGGCGTCAGCAGCCAGCGCGGCGACCAGGTGATGACCCAGATCTACAAGCTCAACCACGAGAACGCCAACAATCTGGTGGCCGTGCTGCGCCCGCTGATCAGCCCCAACAACACCATCAATGCCAACCCGGGCAACAACAGCCTGGTGATCACCGACTACGCCGAGAACCTGCAGCGGCTCACGCGCATCATCGCGGCGATGGACACGCCGTCCAGCACCGATATCGAGGTCGTGCCGCTCAAGCATGCCTTGGCCGTCGACATCGCGGCCCTGGTGCAAAAACTCGGCGAGGGCGGCAGCAGCGCCGTCGCCGGTGCGCCCGGCCAGGCCAGCGGATCGCTGAGCGTGCTGGTCGACCCGCGCAGCAATGCGCTGATACTGCGCGCGGCCAATCCGGCCCGGCTGGCCAGCGCACGCGCCACCATAGCCAAGCTCGACCAGCCGCTGCCCGATGGCGACGCGCCGGGCATCCGCGTCGTGCATCTGAAGAATGCCGAGGCCGCCAAGCTGGCCGTGGTGCTGCGCGCCGCCTTCGGTGGCGCGGGCGGCGGCAGCGGCAGCAGCACCGGTAGTTCCAGCAACAACGCCCAGCTGACGCCAGCCGCCCAGGGCACGATCAGCGCCACCGGCAGCGGCGGCAGCAATAACAGCAGCACCGGTAGCTCATCGGCTGCGACGACGCCCGTCAGTGCCTCGGCCGGCCCGTCGACCGGCGGCTTTATCCAGGCCGACCCCTCGACCAACTCGCTGATCATCACCGCCGCCGAACCGCTTTACCGTCAGGTGCGCGCGGTGATCGACCAACTCGACGGCAGGCGTGCCCAGATCTATGTGGAGTCGATGATCGTCAAGGTCGACGTCAGCAAGACCGGGCAGTTCGGCGTGCAGTGGCAGAACCTGTTTGGCAACAAGGGCGACTCCACCATCTCCGGCCTGGGCACCAGCTTCGGTAGCGGCAATGCCAACATCATCAATCTCTCGGCCGCCACGGCCGGTGGCCGTACCACGCTCGGCACGACCATAGGCCAGGGCGTCAGCCAGGGCCTGAATATCGGCGTGCTGAAAAAGGTCGGCGACTTCTACACGCTGGGCGCTATCGCCAACTTTCTCGAGACCCAGACCGGCGTCAACATCCTGTCGACGCCCAATCTGGTGGCGCTGGACAACGAGGAAGCCAAGATCGTGATTGGCAGCAACGTGCCTTTCATCACCGGCTCCTTCACCAACACCGGCGCCGGCACCGGCGGTACGGTCAACCCCTTCCAGACCATCGAACGCAAGGACGTCGGCCTGACCCTGCGCATCAAGAGCCAGGTCGGCGAAGGCGGCACAGTGCGCATGGTCATCTACCAGGAGAATTCCTCGGTAGTAAAGGGCGAGACCAACAGTGCCGGCCCGACCACCGACAAGAGCTCGATCGAGACCACGGTGCTGGCCGACGATGGCCAGATCATCGTGCTGGGCGGGCTGATGAAGGACGAATACACCGACGGCGAGGACAAGGTGCCGGGCCTGGGCAGTGTCCCGCTGCTGGGCAGCCTGTTCAAGAGTGAGAACCGCAAGCGCATCAAGACCAATCTGCTGGTCTTCCTGCGCCCGGTGGTGCTGCGCAACCAGCTCGGCGCCGACCAGGTAACCCTGGACCGCTACGAGTCGATACGCGCGCTGCAGCAGAACGCCCAGCCCACATCTAACCCGGTATTGCCCGACACCGGCGCGCCGATACTGCCCATCCTGCCGGGCGCGCAGCCGGCGGTGCCCCAGCAAGGCAAGACGGACTAAAGCCATGGCGATCCGCCACCCCCTCCCCTATGCCTTCGCACGCACCCACACGGTGCTGCTGGAGGACGACGGCGCCCAGCTGGTGCTGTGGGCGCCGCCGCTGGTGACACTGGCCGCGCTGTCCGAGGTGCAGCGCCTCTACAGCATCGACCGCATGGAGCATGAGGCCCAGGCCAGCCTGGCCGAGCGCATCAACCGCGCCTATGCAGGCAGCGAATCGAGCGCGGCCGTCGTCGTCGGCGAGGTTGAGAGCGCGGTCGATCTGAGCCGCATGATGCAGGATCTGCCAGCCGTCGAGGACCTGCTGGAAGCGGCCAACGACGCGCCCATCATCCGCATGCTCAATGCGCTGCTGACCCAGGCCGCTAAGGACGGCGCCAGCGACATCCATATCGAGCCCTACGAGCGCGCCAGCTCGGTGCGCTTCCGGGTCGACGGCACCTTGCGTGAGGTGGTGCAACCCAACCGCGGCCTGCATGCCGCGCTGATCTCGCGGCTGAAGATCATGGCCGAGCTCGACATCGCCGAGAAGCGCCTGCCGCAGGATGGGCGCATCTCGCTGCGCATCGGCGGCCGTGCCATCGATGTGCGCGTCTCCACCCTGCCCTCGGCCCATGGCGAGCGCGCGGTGCTGCGCCTGCTGGACAAGAGCGAATCGAAGTTCACGCTCGAAGGCCTGGGCATGAGCGGCGATGTGCTGAGCGCCTTCCAGCATCTGGTGCAGCAGCCGCACGGCATCGTGCTGGTGACCGGCCCGACCGGCTCGGGCAAGACCACCAGCCTCTATGCCTCGCTGCAGACGGTGGACACCAGCACGACCAATGTGTTGACGGTCGAGGACCCGATCGAGTACGAGCTCGGCGGCATCGGCCAGACCCAGGTCAACACCAAGATCGACCTGACTTTCGCCAAGGCCCTGCGCGCCATCCTGCGTCAGGATCCTGACGTCATCATGATCGGCGAGATCCGCGACTACGAGACCGCCCAGATCGCGATCCAGGCCTCGCTGACCGGCCACCTGGTGCTGGCCACGCTGCACACCAATGACGCGCCCAGCGCGGTGACCCGGCTGATGGACATGGGGGTCGAGCCCTTCTTGCTGAGCTCCAGCCTGCTGGGCGTGCAAGCCCAGCGTCTGGTGCGCAAGCTCTGCGGCAGCTGCAAGCGCCAGGGCCCCGACGGGCGCTGGCATCCAGTCGGCTGCCCGGCCTGCGGGCAGACCGGCTACAAGGGCCGCACCGGCGTCTACGAGCTGATGGTGGTGGATGACGAGTTGCGCGCGCTGATCCATCAGCGCACGTCCGAGGGCGAGCTTCAGGCGGCGGCACGGACCAAGGGCCTGCGTTCGATGCGCGAGGATGGCGAGCGTTTGATCACGGCCGGCATCACCTCGGCCGAAGAAGTGCTTCGAGTCACCCGCGACTGATACAGCCGCCATGCCCGCCTTCAAATACGAAGCCCTGAACGCCGCCGGCCGCAGCAGTACCGGTCTGCTGGAGGCCGACAGTGCGCGCGCCGCGCGGGCCCAGCTGCGCGCTCAGGCGCTGGTGCCGTTGAGCGTGCAGCCGGTCGAACAGCAAGGCCAGGAGGGTCATGGCAGCCGCTGGAGCCGGCGCGTGCTGAGCGCCACGGCGCTGTCGGTCTGGACCCGCCAGCTGGCCGGCCTGGTCGGCTCCGGCCTGCCGATCGAGCGGGCACTGACCGCGCTGGCCGATGAGAGCGAGGACCAGCGCATCGCCGAACTGCTGGCCCAGCTGAAGGCCGAGGTCAACGGCGGCGCCACCTTTGCGCGCGCGCTGGCCACCGCGCCGCGCGAGTTCGACGAGGTTTACCGCGCGGTGGTCGCGGCTGGCGAGCAGAGCGGCGCGCTGGGCCTGGTGCTGGAGCGCCTGGCCGACGATCTGGAGGAACGCCAGAACCTGCGCGCCAAGCTGATCGGCGCGATGGCCTACCCCGCCATCGTCTCGCTGATCGCCGTTGTCATCGTGATTTTTCTGGTCACCTATGTGGTGCCGCAGATCGCCACCGTCTTCACCGGCTCCAAGCGCGCCCTGCCCTTTCTGACCGTCGCGATGCTGGCGATCAGCGACTTCGCGCGCCAATGGGGCTGGGCCGTGCTGGCGGCCCTGGTGGCCGGTTTCAGCGGGCTGTCGTGGATGCTGCGCAACCAAGCGTTTCGCGAGCGCTTCGATGCCGCGATGCTGGGCGTGCCGCTGATCGGCCGGCTGGCGCGCGGCTACAACGCGGCGCGCTTCGCCAGCACCTTGGCGATGCTGGCCGGCGCCGGCGTGCCGATTCTGAAAGCCCTGCAGGCGGCGGCCGAGACCCTGGGCAACCGCGCGATGCGGGCCGACGCGCTGGACGCGCTGGTGCAGGTGCGCGAGGGCGCGCCGCTGGGCTCGGCCCTGGCCGGCAAGAAGCGCTTCCCGGGCATTCTGGCGATGTTCGCCCGCCTGGGCGAGCAGACCGGCTCGCTGCCGCAGATGCTGGAACGCGCCGCCCGCCAGCTCGGCACCGAGGTGCAGCGCCGCGCGATGGCCGCCGCGACGATTCTGGAGCCGCTCTTGATCGTCGCGATGGGCGCCATCGTGATGCTGATCGTGCTGGCCGTGCTGCTGCCCATCATCCAGCTCAATACCTGGGTGAAATGAGCGAACGAACGGTGAACTATTGGGCAATCGGGGCTTTTCTCGATGCGCACGGTGGCCCGCTGTTTGCTTGAATAGACACGAGCCCTGCGGTTCAGGGCCTGGAGTCGGTTCATGAGCAGCTCTCACGCCATCGCCTGTGTGGCCCCCCGCATCCCGATTGCGCAGATGCGCAGTGTGTTCAGCGTCCACGAGGTCGAGCAAAAGCTCGCCAAGCTGCCCGAGCGCGACCACGAGCCCTTGCGCAACACCTACCAGCGCATGCTGGACAAGGGCCCGCAGCGCTTCCAGGTCAAGCCCTCGGGTCTGCCGGCGATGGCCGCGCTCTACGAGGAGTTGCCCAACTTCCACGAGGTGCTCGACGATGTGCGACGCCAGATCGCGCTGTGCGAGGACAGCGGTGACCCGCTGGAGATCACCCCGCTATTGCTCTTGGGCCCGCCCGGCATAGGCAAGACCCATTTCGCCCGCCAGATCGCCCAGCTGCTGGGCACCGGCATGGGCTTCATCTCGATGAGCTCGCTGACCGCCGGCTGGGTCTTGTCGGGCGCCTCCAGCCAGTGGAAGGGCGCGCGGCCCGGCAAGGTCTTCGAAGCCCTGATCGACGGCGACTATGCGAACCCGGTGATGGTGGTCGATGAGATCGACAAGGCCGGCGGCGAGGTCAGCTACGACCCGCTGGGCTCGCTCTACAGCCTGCTCGAGCACGACACGGCCGGCAGCTTCACCGACGAGTTCGCCGAGATCGCGGTCGACGCCAGCCAGGTGATCTGGGTCGCCACCGCCAATGACGCCCGCACCATCCCTGACCCCATCCTGAACCGCGTCAATGTCTATGAGGTGCAGGCGCCCGACTTCGCGGCGGCCCGCGCCATCGCGGCCCGGCTCTACAGCGCTATCCGTGAACAGCACGACTGGGGCCGGCGCTTCGACGAGACGCCCAGCGCCGCGCTGCTGGACCGCATGGCCGAGCTGGCGCCGCGCGAGATGCGCCGTGCCTGGATGACGGCCTTCGGCAACGCCAAGCTGGCCAAGCGCGCCACCGTGCTGTGCGAAGACCTGCCGGAGCCCGGACTCAAGCGCGCGCCTATCGGCTTCACGCACTGATCCTGAGATCAGCCCGCATGGCCCCTCTATGATGGGCCATGCCTGCTAATCTGGACGGCCAACTGGTCGTCGCCATCTCATCGCGCGCGCTGTTTGACTTCGAGGAAGAGAACCAGTTCTTCGAAGACGGTGATGACCGCGCCTATATGCAGCTGCAGCAGCAGCGCCTGGACATCCCGGCCAAGCCGGGCGTGGCCTTCTCGCTGGTGCGCAAGCTGCTGGGCTTCAACACCGCAGCGGGCCCGCGGGTCGAGGTCGTCGTGCTGTCGCGCAATGACCCGATATCGGGCATGCGGGTGTTCCGCTCGGCCCAGCATTACGGCCTGAAGATCGAGCGTGGCGTGTTCACCCGCGGTGAGTCGCCCTGGCGCTATCTGCGCCCGCTGAAGGCCCAGCTCTTCCTGTCCGCCAACGAGGCCGATGTACGCTCGGCGCTGGCCGCCGGTGTGGCCGCCGCGCGGGTGTTGCCGCTGTCGGCCCATGCCTCGGACGCCCATCCCCACGAGCTGCGCATTGCCTTCGACGGCGACGCCGTGCTGTTCTCCGACGAGGCCGAGCGGGTCTTCCAGGCCGGCGGCCTGGACGCCTTCCAGGCCCATGAGCGCGAGCGCGTGCTGACGCCGCTGGCCGCCGGCCCCTTCAAGCCGGTGCTGGCCGCCCTGCATGGCCTGCAGCAGGACAAGACCGATGCGATGACGGTGCGCACCGCCCTGGTCACCGCCCGCAGCGCACCGGGAGGCAAACCCTGGGGGTCAAGTCTCCCGTCTTGCATAGCCGAACATATTTTCGGAGATGGGAGACCTGACCCTCAGCCGCTCCTGACGCTCAGCCGCTCAGCCGTGCCCAGCCGTGCTCGCCGCGCGCCAACTGGGCGTCGAGGCGCAGCGCAGCTCGATGGCGGCGGCCACCTTGCCGGAGCCGCTGCTGATCGTCCCGATGGGCGTGATCGTACTGGCGGTGCTGCTGCCCCTCATTCAACTGAACACCTGGGTCAAGTAAGGTTTCGCCGGCGGAGACTGGCTCAACGGGCGCAAGTTGACCACGTGTGCTTGCTTTAGTTGCACTGCAACGCGCTCGCTAGCACAGTACCGACTCGACACATTGCAGGAACCCAATGCCAGTGTCTTGTGCGAGGATCCATCCAAGAGCAGTACCGGCAAACTTCCTGATGACCACACTTGCATGAACAGTGAAACGGAAAACGAGCGCATAGTCGCAACGCTTGTTGAACCACACCCTCTGGATTCAGATTGGCGTTTTTGCACTAGTTCCATTCAACGAATTTCGAGCCTAATTGGGACCCAGAGTTGCATACTGTTGGGCATGCCATCGGTGGCGCGACAACTTGAATCCCAACGCAGTCGCATCTTGTTAATTGATCGGCAGCCGCTTCAACTGGTGAAAAGCCATATCTATCTAGATCCATCTTTCGATTCACCTCCAGATCTTACTTTCGATTGCGCAGCCTTGGACCCTCCGTGGTACCCAGAGATTTTTCTAAGGTGGTTGGCATGGGCTGCCCAGACAGTTGGCAATAGGGGCACGATAATTTGCACTCTTTGGCCGATAGATACTCGACCAAGCGCGGAACAAGAACGATGGGGTCTCCTTAGCTGGCTAGAAAGTTGGTCCGATGTAACAATTATTACTGAAGCAGTCGCCTACGAAACGCCGTTCTTCGAACTCCAAGCCTCCGCTCCTTTAGGTCGTACCCATCCGCGACTAGGCGATCTTCTACTTATCAGAAAGCGGAAGCCAATCCCATTGGCGCCGCCTTTGATGATGAGAGAGCTATGGTATCGATTTTCTTTTCGCAGCTATCAGCTCGCAATCCGACACCAACAGGCAAGTTCTGGGAAAGAAGGCATCAAGCATCACCCTCTAGCAAACAATTGGCTATGGAAGTCCGTGAGTCGGCGCGCCAAAGGCATTGAAGCAATCGACATTTGGAGTTCACGCAACGAAGTTGGCATTGTGAATGGCGCCGTCAAATTGATAAATTTACTGCAGTCAAAAAACATCAGCTCAATTAACATAAGAAAAGAGCTGGAGAACACAAATTTCCTCTCCTTGCTGGAGTGGAAAATTATGGACACCCCCTTCGAGGATGTTTTTCAATGGAAACACCGCGCCTAGCACTTCGATTCCGAGACCCGGGCATCGACACCATATCAGAGCATAAGCAGATCCTGGAGAAGGAAGGCGCCGTCTGGTGGGGGTGGTGGAAGAAGGATGCCGAGAGCCCTGGGCAAACCGTTATTCTAAAACTGCACGAATCCGGCGCAAAAACAGTATTACTGGTTAATAGGCATGCAAGAAAAAACTACACAGCCAAATGCTTGCGAGTTGAGGGTGACGCGGACAATGTTGATACCCTACGCATCCCGGCTTACTACAGAGACAAAGCGAAACGCATACCAGCGTGGTTGCTGCTGGGGGAAATAATTGAATCACCATACGATGATGCGATCGGCAACTCCTTTCAAGAGGGAACAATTCTAAGCCTGCTACCAGACGACGAGTCAACGAACACGCTCCCATCAACAACCCGAGCAGAAAGAATTAAGCGGAGCAGCCTGTTGCATATTTCTGACCTTCACTTCGGCGACGATTACGGGTTCCCAACAGCGGAAAACCCGCCGAAGATCGGTGATATTAGGAAGCGACTACCTGAATGCCTCCTTCGCGATTTGAAGCGCATCAAACGAGATCAAGACATCGCAGGAATTCTTGCCACGGGAGATTTCACAACTAGAGGCGACTGGTCCGACAAGACAATGGGCACCATCCTTCGCGAACTCAACGACCTTGCACGCGATCTAGGGATATCCTCAGAAAATATTTTCATTGCGCCCGGCAACCACGACATTGTGAGATATGCAGCAGGCGCAGGCCCCGATATTGAAAGCCTCATCGATAAGCAAATTGATCTTAAGCACGAAAGAGACTATCGATTTTTCCGCTACAAGCTAAATAAGACAGCAATTGACGAACCTCTTAATCGCAACCAGGAGCTACTACTCGAAGATTTCACAATTCAGATCTGCACACTGAATTCATGCGCCTTGGTTTCCACCAAATGGACAGAGTACGGTTACATCGGAGAGTTCGGCGCTCAATTACTTGAGGAATTAGGCAGGAAGTCGACAGAAGCCCCAACTTATAGGATCTTGGCATTGCATCACCACCTGATGCCTGTAAGTCGTGTCGACACCCCAAACACCGACGGAGTCTCTTTAACACTAGACGCTATTCAAATATTAGATTCCGCAGATCAAGCAGGTGTTCATCTGGCGATCCACGGCCATCAGCACACACCTCGACTCGCGCACTACAAGAACATTGCAAGCAATGGAGAGGCACCACATAGCGGCGTCTACATAGTAGCCGGCGGCAGCACCGGCGCACACGAGAAAAGACGCGCGGGCTCTGAAAGAAATTCCTATTCCGTTCTTACTTTTAAGAGCAACGGAATTCAGCTATGCAGCCGCGAGCTACGGACTGACGCAAAAGAAGGGGCAACCATCTTTGACACTGTCCTAGATGTAAAACCTCTCATCAAGAACCAATGATTGGCGAACTCCGCAACACACGCCTCAAAACAACTGAATTCAGGGCAGCGTCCTGAATTCAAACTCATCGCCTTATCAACTGCGCGAGCCTGGAGCGCATCGATGGTAGTTGCGATTCATATTCCGACCAAGTGTTTCAGGGCGGCCGAGATTCCCAAGGCTGATCTGCGGGCGAGAACATAAGGATCGGGTTCCCCTTAAAATTCCGACTCGCCACGAGCCGAAGACAACAACATGCCACAAGTGCAAGCCGACATCGCCCTCATCGGCCTGGCCGTAATGGGCCAGAACCTGATCCTGAACATGAACGACCACGGCTTCACCGTCGTCGCCCACAACCGCAGCACCGCCAAGGTCGACGAATTCCTGGCCCACGAAGCCAAGGGCACGAAGGTGATCGGCGCGCATTCGATCGAGGAGATGGTGTCGCTGCTCAAGCGCCCGCGCCGCGTGATGCTGATGGTCAAGGCCGGCAGCCCGGTGGACGAGTTCATCGAGCAGCTGCTGCCCCATCTGGAGCCGGGCGACATCATCATCGATGGCGGCAATTCGCTGTTCGACGACACCGCACGGCGCGTCAAGTACGTCGAGTCCAAGGGCCTGCTCTACATCGGCAGCGGCGTCTCCGGCGGCGAGGAAGGGGCGCGCTTCGGCCCCAGCATCATGCCCGGCGGCTCGGCGGCGGCCTGGCCCCATGTGAAGCCCATCTTCCAGGCCATCGCGGCCAAGGTGGCCGGCCCCGATGGTCAGGAGATGCCCTGCTGCGACTGGGTCGGTGAAGGCGGCGCCGGCCATTACGTCAAGATGGTGCATAACGGCATCGAGTACGGCGATATGCAGCTGATCTGCGAGGCCTACCAGCTGATGCACGAGGGCCTGGGCATGACGCCGGCCGAGATGAGTGCGGTGTTCGCCGACTGGAACCGGGGCGAGCTGGACTCCTATCTGATCGAAATCACCCGCGACATCCTGGCCAAGCAGGACGAGGATGGTGCGCCGCTGGTCGACAAGATTCTCGACACCGCCGGCCAGAAGGGCACCGGCAAATGGACCGTGATCTCCTCGGCCGATCTGGGCATCCCGATCACCTTGATGGCCGAGGCGGTCTATGGTCGCTGCGTCTCGGCGATGAAGAGCCTGCGCATCGAGGCGGCCCGGATCTTCGGTGGCGACAAGCGCCGGATCACCGATGCCAACAGCGAACGCGCTGCCTTCATAGAGGCGATCCGCCAGGCTCTCTACGCCTCCAAGATCATCAGCTATGCCCAGGGCTATATGCTGATGGCGGCGGCCGCCGAGCAGAACGGCTGGCGGCTGAACTACGGCGGCATCGCGCTGATGTGGCGCGGCGGCTGCATCATCCGCAGCGCCTTCCTGGGCGATATCAAGGCCGCCTTCGAGCAGGACCCGCAGCTGCAGAACCTGCTGATGGCGCCCTTCTTCGAACAGGCGATCAAGAAGAGCGAGGCCGGCTGGCGCCAGGTGGTGGCCACGGCCGTGGCCAAGGGCATTCCGGTGCCGGCCTTCAGCAGCGCGCTGGCCTTCTTCGACAGCTTGCGCAGCGCGCGCCTGCCGGCCAATCTGCTGCAGGCCCAGCGCGACTACTTCGGCGCCCACACCTATGAGCGGGTGGACCGGCCGCGTGGCCAGTTCTTCCACACCAACTGGACCGGCAGCGGCGGCCGCACGGCCTCCAGCACCTACTCGGTTTGATCAGCTCAGGGTAACGCGCGCGAACTTGCGCTTGCCCACCTGCAGCACAAAGGTACCGGCCGCCACCTTCAGGCCTTTGTCGCTGACGGTGGCGCCATCGATGCGCACACCGCCCTGCTCCACCATGCGCAAGCCCTCGCTGCCGGAGCTGACCAGGCCGGCGGCCTTCAGCAGGCCGCCGATGCCCAGCGGCGCGCCGCCGAGGCTCAGCTCGGGGATGTCGTCGGGAATGCCGCCCTGGGCCCGCTTGTTGAAATCGGCCTCGGCCTCGTCGGCCGCCGCCGCGCCGTGGAAGCGCGCGGTGATCTCCTTGGCCAGCAGCACCTTGGCTTCCTTGGGGTTGCGCCCCGCCTCGGTCTCGGCGCGCAGCGCGGCGATCTGATCCAGGCTCTTGAAGCTCAGCAGCTGGAACCACTTCCACATCTGCACATCGCTGATCGACAGAATCTTGGCGAACATCTGCGTGGCCGGCTCGGTCAGGCCCACATAGTTGTTCTTGGATTTGGACATCTTCTCGACGCCGTCCAGCCCTTCCAGCAGCGGCATCGTCAGGATGCATTGCGGCTCCTGGCCATACTCCTGCTGCAGATGGCGGCCCATCAGCAGATTGAACTTCTGGTCGGTGCCGCCCAGCTCCAGATCGCTCTTCAGCGCCACCGAGTCATAGCCCTGCATCAGCGGGTAGAGGAACTCGTGCACCGAGATCGGCGTCTGCGCGGCATAGCGCTTGGCGAAGTCGTCGCGCTCCATCATCCGCGCCATCGTGTATTTGGCGGCCAGCTGGATCATGCCGCGCGCGCCCAGCGGATCGCTCCATTCGCTGTTGTAGCGGATCTCGGTCCTGGCCGGGTCCAGCACCAGACTGGCCTGCTTGTAATAGGTATCGGCGTTGTGCTTGATCTGCTCAGCCGTCAGCGGCGGCCGAGTCGCGTTGCGGCCCGAAGGGTCGCCGATCATCGAGGTGAAGTCGCCGATCAGGAAGATCACCGTGTGCCCGAGGTCCTGCAGCTGACGCATCTTGTTGAGCACCACGGTGTGGCCCAGATGGATGTCGGGCGCGGTCGGGTCCAGGCCCAGCTTGATGCGCAGCGGCTGGCCGGTGGCCTCCGAGCGGGCCAGCTTCTGCAGCCAGTCGGCCTCGGGCAGCAGTTCCTCGACCCCACGCAGCGAGACCGCCATCGCCTCGCGCACCTTGTCGGTGACCGGATAACGCGTCGCACCGGCGGCTGCTGCGGAGGTCGGGGCGGCGGTCTCGGGTGTTCGCGATTCGGACATGTTTGGAAAGTTGTGTGCGCAGGCCAGGGTAAAGCCTTGATTTATCGGGTTTTCTTGGCGTTGACGCGGCTTTCGCCTCGTTATACTCGCCGCTGTTTTGCCAAATCCCCCCCAAATGGGGTGGTCCGGCAATCCCCAGATTCTAGTGGACACCCCCGGTGACCACGCCGGGTGGCCCGCATGCGGCCCGGTACAACAACAGGGCTTGGGCATCTTGAGCGTGACTGACTGGAAAACGGAACTGAAGCGGGCGCTGACAGGCGCCGAAGCTTTCGCGGCCCGGCACCCACGGGCACTGACCGGCACCGTGGTCGGCCTGCTGGGCGGCTTTGCCATCACCGCTTTCGGTATCGCGCCGCTGGCGCCGAATGCCGCCGACCTGCCCCGACAGCTGATCAGCGAGCCGGTCCAGACCCTGGACCTGGAAGAGCAGCTGAGCGCCCTGGCCAGCCATCAGCTTTCGCTGGTGCGCAACGATGTGACCCGCGCCAGCGACACCGCCGATTCGTTGCTGCGCCGCATGGGTGCTTTCGATCCGGCCGCCGCCGAGTTCCTGCGCAATGACCCGCTGGCCCGCCGCGTGCTGCAGGGCCGAGTCGGCAAGATGGTGCAGCTGAGCGCCGATGACGCCGGCACCGTGCAGTCGATGATCGTGCGCTTCCCGGCCGAGCTGGCCGAGCAGCAGACCACCCATTTCAGCCGACTGAGCATCCAGCGCCATGCTGCCGGCTTCAGCGCCAAGCTGGAGACCGCCCCGCTGCAAAGCCAGGTCCGCCTGGGCAGTGGTGTGGTGCGCTCCTCACTGTTTGTCGCCACCGACGAGGCCGGCATTCCCGATGCGATCGCCTCGCAGATGGCCGATATGTTCTCCGGCGATATCGACTTCCACCGCGAGCTGCGCAAGGGCGATCGCTTCTCGGTGGTGTTCGAAAGCATGACCGCCGATGGCGAGCCGATCAACTGGGGCCAGGCCGCCGGCCGCGTGATCGCGGGCGAGTTCGTCAACAACGGCAAGAGCTATTCGGCCGTCTGGTACAAGGATTCGGCCAGCGGCAAGGGCAATTTTTACGGCTTCGACGGCCAGAGCAAGCGCCGTGCCTTCCTGGCCAGCCCGATGGAGTTCTCGCGCGTGACCTCCGGTTTTGCGATGCGCTTCCATCCGATTCTGCAGAAGTGGCGCGCCCATCTAGGCACGGACTTCGGTGCGCCGACCGGCACGCCGGTGCGCACCGTCGGCGATGGCCTGGTCGAATTCGCAGGCTGGCAAAACGGTTTCGGCAATGTCATCTATGTGCGTCATGCCGGCGAGCGCCAGACGGTGTACGCGCATCTGAGCCGCATGGATGTCAAGAAGGGCCAGCGCATCGAGCAGGGCCAGCGCATCGGTGCGGTCGGCGCCACCGGCTGGGCCACCGGCCCGCATCTGCACTTCGAGTTCCGGGTCAAGGGTCAGCATCAGGATCCGCGCGTGATCGCTCGCGCCTCGGAGGCCATCACCTTGCCGGCCAGTGCCAAGGCGCAGTTCCAGCAGACCGTCGCCAGCGTCAAGAGCCAGCTCTCGGCGGCCGAATCGATGGGCGTGGGCGTCAGCGGCGCCGATTGAAGCCCCCCCGACCGGACGATGAGCGATCTGTTCATCGGGCTGATGTCCGGCACCTCGCTGGACGGTGTCGATGCGGTGCTGGCACGCCTGGATGCCGGCATCTCCGTGCTGGCCCACAGCCACCACCCCTTCGATGCGGCCTTGCGTGCCGAGCTGCTGGCACTCAACACGCCGGGAGACAACGAGGCCCACCGTTGCGCACTGGCGGCCAATGGCGTGGCCCGCGCCTATGCACAGCTGATCGACGCGTTGCTGAGCCAGAGCGGCCACCAGCCCAGCGAGATCCGCGCCCTCGGCGCCCATGGCCAGACCATCCGGCATCGGCCCGGCGAGTTCGATGGCTGTGGCTACACCCTACAGCTCCTCAACGGCGCCCTGCTAGCCGAGCTGAGCGGCATCGCGGTGATCAGCGATCTGCGCAGCCGTGATCTGGCCGCAGGCGGCCAGGGCGCGCCGCTGGTGCCGGCCTTCCACCGGGCGCTGTTTGCCCAGGACGGACGCGATGTCGCGGTGCTGAACATCGGCGGCATCAGCAATATCAGCCTGCTGGCCGGCGACGGCAGCACGCGAGGCTTCGACTGCGGACCGGGCAACTGCCTGATGGATCACTGGGCCGATCGCCATCTGGGCCGCCCCTATGACGCCGATGGCGCCTGGGCGGCAACAGGCCGGGCGCTGCCCGAGCTCTTGCAGGCCATGCGTGCCGAGCCCTACTTCCAGCTCGCGCCGCCGCGCAGCACCGGGCGCGATCTGTTCAACCCCGACTGGCTGGATCGCCTCTTGATGCGTCACGCGCCGCAGGCGGCCGCCCAGGATGTGCAAGCCACCCTACTGGAACTGACCGCCGCCAGCATCGCCGGCGACCTGCGCCGGCACGGGCCGGCATCGAGCGAGCTGCTGGTCTGCGGCGGCGGCGCGCTGAACGGCCAGCTGATGCAGCGCCTGCAGGCCTTGCTGCCGAGCGTGGCCGTGCTGAGGACCGACGCCCGGGGCCTTCCGGCCATGCAGGTCGAAGCAGCCGCATTCGCCTGGCTGGCCCAGCGTTTTGTTCAGGGCCTGCCGGGCAATCTGCCAAGCGTGACCGGCGCTGCGGGCCCGCGCCTGCTGGGTGCGCTTCATCCCGCCTGAGCGGGCCCCATGCAGCAATGAAAAAGCCGCCCGAAGGCGGCTTTGCTTTTTTGAGGCCCAGGCCTCAGACCGAGAAGCTGGAACCGCAACCGCAGGTGGTGGTCGCGTTCGGATTCTTGATCACGAACTGCGCGCCCTGCAGGTCTTCCTTGTAGTCGATCTCGGCACCGGCCAGATACTGCAAGCTCATTGCGTCGATCAGCAGGGTGACGCCGTTCTTGTTCATCTGGGTATCGTCCTCGTTGACGGCCTCATCGAAGGTGAACCCGTACTGGAAGCCCGAGCAGCCACCGCCCTGCACAAAGACACGCAGCTTCAGTTCCGGATTGCCTTCCTCGGCAACCAGATCGCGCACCTTGTCGGCCGCGCTGTCGGTGAAGATCAGCGGCACCGGCATCTCGTCGGCACCGGCCAGGGGAGTTTCGAGAACAGCGCTCATAGGATTTCCTGAATGTTTAGTTCTAGCCTGTATTGTCTACGCAAACAGCGCAGCCATGGCCGTCAAGGGTATTTGTGGGCGATCAGAAATGAAACAAGGCCGCTGCGAAAACACAGCGGCCTTGTTGCCGGCATGCCACCGCAGTGGCAAACCAGAGGATCAGCGCTTGCTGAACTGCTTCCGACGACGCGCGCCGTGCAGGCCGACCTTCTTACGCTCGACTTCACGCGCATCGCGCGTGACGAAGCCGGCGCGGCTCAGTTCGGGCTTCAGGGCTGCGTCATAGTCGATCAGCGCACGGGTGATGCCGTGGCGCGCTGCACCAGCTTGACCCGACTCACCGCCACCGTGGACGTTGATCTTGATGTCGAAGGCTTCGCCGTTGTTGGTCAACATCAGCGGCTGCTTGACGACCATGATCGAGGTCTGCCGGCCGAAATACTCATCAACGGTCTTGCCGTTGACGATGATTTGGCCAGTGCCCTTCTTCATGAAGACGCGAGCGACCGACGACTTGCGGCGGCCGGTACCATAGTTCCAGTTTCCGATCATCAACCGCTCCTTAGATTTCCAGAGCCTTGGGCTGCTGAGCGGCGTGCGGGTGCGAACCACCTGCATAGACCTTCAGCTTCTTCACCATGGCGTAACCCAACGGACCCTTGGGCAGCATGCCCTTGACAGCCTTTTCCAGGGCGCGGCCCGGGTGCTTGGCTTGCATGTCCTTGAACTTGGTGGCGTAGATGCCGCCCGGGAAGCCCGAATGACGGTAATACACCTTGTCATTGGCCTTGTTGCCCGTAACGCGCAGCTTTTCCGCGTTGATGATGACGATGAAATCGCCGGTGTCCACGTGAGGCGTGTAAATGGCCTTGTGCTTGCCGCGCAAACGGAGTGCCACTTCGCTGGCAACACGTCCGAGCACCTTGTCGGTGGCGTCAATCACAAACCACTCGTGCGTCACTTCGGCCGGCTTGGCGCTGAAGGTCTTCATGAGATTACTTTCGAGTGCCTGCAAACCTGTATAAAGAGGCCAGCAGGCGGTCGGATGGCTGATTCCTATCCTTGCCAGCCATTCGGTGCCGCTTATCAAAGGCGACCTCTCATGCACTGCGCTCGGACTTCTTTCCCGCAGCCAATGTCGGGAAAGCCCGCGAGTGTATCAGATCTGACCCCGCAATCAAACAGGCAACACAGCAATCACGCACAGACGCCGACGTCGGCCATGTAAAATCAGGGTTTCCACCAATCTCCTCACCAGACCAATGCCATGACCGCGCCAGAGACACCCAGCCCGACAGCCGCCGAGCCAGCCCCAGCCTGGGGACCGGCGGCGGCCCTGCAGCGCTGGGCGTCCTGGGTGCCGATCCGCTCGCTGGCACGCCGGCATCGGCGCCGCATCAAGGAGCATCTGCTGTCGCTGGACGCGCGCGACCGCTATCTGCGTTTCGGCTACCCCGCCTCGGACGAGCAGATTGCCAAGTACGCGATGGGCCTGAACTTCGACCGCGATGAGGTGCTGGGCATCTTCAACCGCCGGCTGGAGTTGGTGGCGATGGCGCACCTGGCTTACGAGCCATCGCCGCAACTGCCGGGCAAGCCGGCCATGGCCGAGTTCGGCGTCTCGGTGCTGGGCAAGGCGCGGGGTCGCGGCTTCGGCGCCCGGCTGTTCGAGCATGCAGCCCTGCACGCCCGCAATCGCGGCATCGACACCTTGTTCATCCATGCGCTGAGCGAGAACGTGCCGATGCTGCGCATCGCCCGCAATGCCGGCGCCAAGGTGGAGCGGGACGGCTCGGAGTCCGAAGCCTGGCTGCGCCTGCCGCCGGACACCGTGGCCTCCCATGTCGGCGAAGCCATCGAGCGCCATATGGCGGAACTGGACTTCCAGTTCAAGCGCCATGCCCGGGTCTTCGGCAACTTCATCGACGGCGTGGCCGAGATCAAGTCGCAGTTCGACGACGCCGGCAAGGCCGCCAAACAGTACCCCCCTCAATCACGGGACAACTCCCGCGCCTACCCCGTTTCCGGGGGTAGGCCCGGGGTTGCTTGTCACAATATTCAGTTACATTCAGCTGAATAAGCGCTTGTTTAGAGGCGCATCCCCACTCATCGAGATCACGAGGGACATGCAAACCACCGTTCCGTGGATCATCGCGCTGGTCTTTGCCTGCGGCTTTGTCGCGCTGGCCCTGCTGTGGGTCTGGCGCCGACCCAGCCAGGGCGCCAAGCCGCTGCCCAGCGAATGGGCCTTGAGCGCCCGCCCGGTCTTCAGCACCGATGAGCGGCGCGTCTACCGCCTGCTCAAGGAAGCCCTGCCTCACCACGTCATCCTGTCCAAGCTGCCGCTGGTGCGCTTTTGTCAGCCGACCGAGGCCAAGCAGGTGCGCTACTGGTTTGATCTGCTGGGTGCCACCCATGTGACGTTTGCGATCTGCAGCCCCAATGGCCGCGTGCTCGCGGCCGTGGACCTGGATGCCGAGCGCCATGCCTCCAGCCGCAGCCTGCAGATCAAGCAGTCGGTGCTGGGCGCCTGCCGGGTGCGCTATCTGCGCTGCCCGATCGACAACCTGCCCAGCGCGGCCGAGTTGCAGCTGCTGGTGCCCTTCAGCAGCAGCGCCTCGCGGGGACCGCAGCCCGCACCGACACCGAACCTGGCGCCGGCACGCCCCAGCATCAGCAGCAAGACGCCGCGCCGCAGCAGCCGAGAGAACCTCTGGCAGGACTCGGCCGTGTTCCACGACTCCTTCTTTGCGCCCGACAGCCGCTACGACAGCGTCGCCGTGACCCGCAGCGAAACCCGGCCCGGCTTTCGCAACAGCCGCCCCTTCGGCGAGCCGCTGAGCGCCGACTCCCAGTATCCGGACGAGGCCCCGAATGACATCGTCGGCGTGGTGGTCGACACACCCCGCTACGGTCACCGTTAAGCTCTGGCTCCGGACACTTCGCTGCGGCGCCCGCCTCCGGCTTGGCGCCGCAGCCGTTTTTGATGAGCACTGATCACGATTTCAGCTTTGGCGACCTGACGCCCGAGTTCATGCTGGATGCCCTCGATGCCGTCGGCCTCCATGGCGATGGCCGCATGCTGCAGCTGAACTCCTACGAGAACCGGGTGCTGCAGCTGCATCTGGAGGACGGCCGTATTGCGGTTGCCAAGTTCTACCGACCCGGACGCTGGAGCGACGAACAGATCCTGGAGGAGCATGGCTTCGCGCAGGAGCTGGTCGACGCTGAAGTGCCGGTGGCCGCGCCCTGGATGCTGGGCCAGGACGACGCGGCCAGCACGCTGAGCCACTACCGTGGCCAGCGCTTCGCGGTCACCGCACGCCAGGGCGGGCGCGGCCCGGAGCTGGAGGACCCCGAGGTGCTGACCTGGATAGGCCGGCTGCTCGGGCGCATCCATGGGGTCGGTCGGCGGCAGCCGTTCGCACACCGGCTGCGCTGGGACAGTGCTCAACCCGGCCTGATCGCGCGCGACTGGCTGTTGGCACATGACAGCGTGCCGGTGGAAATCCAGCCGGCCTGGAGCGCCGTCGTGCAGCAATGCCTGGACGCGATCCAGCAGGCCTTTGACGCGATTCCTGGTCTGCAGACGCTGCGCCTGCATGGCGACTGCCATCCCGGCAACATCCTGTGGACGCCAGACAAGGGGCCGCACTTCGTCGACCTCGACGATGCGGTGACCGGCCCGGCCATTCAAGACCTGTGGATGCTGCTGTCCGGCGATGCCCTCAGCATGCGCCAGCAGCTGGCCTGCGTGCTCGAGGGCTATGAGACGGTGGCCGAATTCGACCGCCGCGAGCTGGCCCTGATAGAGCCGCTGCGCACCCTGCGGATGATCCACCACAGCGCCTGGCTGGCCCGGCGCTGGGGCGACCCGGCCTTCCCGCAGGCCTTCCCCTGGTTCGGTACACCGAACTACTGGAACGACCAGGTGGCCAAGCTGCGCGAGCAACTGGAGGCGATGGACACAGCGCCGCCTGTACCCAACGTGCCCCCAGAAGACGAGTACGTCTTCTGGGATGCATGAAGGCTGATCAGCCGAGCAGCATCGCGTTGACCCGCTTCACATAGGCGGCCGGATCTTCCAGATGGCCGCCCTCGGCCAGCACCGCCTGATCGAAGATGACGTTGGCCAGGTCGTCGAAATGCGCGCTGCTGTCCAGCTTCCTGACCAAAGCGTGATCGGCGTTGATCTCCAGGGTCGGCAGCGAGCTCGGCGCGGCCTGGCCGGCCTGCTTCAGCAGGCGCGCCAGGTGGCCGCTCATATCGCCTTCCTCGACGACGATGCAGGCCGGCGAATCGACCAGGCGGGTGCTGATGCGCACATCCTTGGCACGGTCCTTCAGCGAGGCCTTCAGGCGGTCCAGCAGTGGCTTGTTGGCCTCGGCGGCTTCCTCGGCCTTCTTCTTCTCGTCCTCGTCCTGCAGCTTGCCCAGATCGATCGCGCCCTTGGCCACCGACTGCAGCGGCTTGCCCTCGAACTCATACAGATGCGAGAGCATCCACTCGTCGACGCGGTCGACCAGCAGCAGCACCTCGATGCCCTTCTTGCGGAAGATCTCCAGCTGCGGGCTGTTCTTGGCGGCCTGCAGTGAATCGGCGGTGATGTAGTAGATCGCGTCCTGGCCTTCCTTGGCGCGGCTCAGGTAGTCAGCCAGCGACACGCCCTCGTCGGCATGGGTGGACGCGAAGCGCAGCAGCTTGGCCAGGCGCTCCTGGTTCTGATGGTCCTCGCCGACGCCTTCCTTCAGCACCGAGCCGAAGTCCTTCCAGAAGTCCGCGTACTTGGCCTTCTCGGCCGCGTCCTCGCTGTCGGCCAGCGCCTCCAGCATCGAGAGCACGCGCTTGGTCGAGCCTTCGCGGATCGCCTTCACATCGCGGCTCTCCTGCAGCAGCTCGCGCGAGACATTCAACGGCAGGTCGGCCGAGTCGATCACGCCCTTGACGAAGCGCAGATAGACCGGCATCAGCGCCTCGGCATCGTCCATGATGAAGACGCGCTTGACATAGAGCTTGACGCCGCCGCGCTTGTCGCGGTTCCACAGATCGAAGGGTGCCTTCTTCGGGATGTAGAGCAGCTGGGTGTACTCGCTGCGGCCCTCGACGCGGTTGTGCGTGTAGGCCAGCGGCGCTTCCTGGTCGTAGCTGATCTGCTTGTAGAACTCCTCGTACTGCTCTTGGGTGACCTCGCTCTTGCTGCGCGCCCACAGCGCCGAAGCCTTGTTGACCGGCTCCCAGGCCTCGGTCAGGACCTGCTCGCTCTTCTCGGCGTCCCACTCCTCCTTGCGCATCAGGATGGGCAGCGAGATATGGTCGCTGTACTTGCTGATGATGGACTTCAGGCGCCAGGTCTTCAGGAACTCTTCCTCGCCCTCACGCAGATGCAGGATCACATCGGTGCCGCGACCGGTCTTGCTGATGGTCTCGACCTCATAGTCACCGGTGCCTTCCGAGCTCCAGCGCACGCCCTCTTCCGGCTTCAGGCCGGCGCGGCGAGTCTCGACCGTGATGCGGTCGGCGACGATGAAGCCGGAGTAGAAGCCGACACCGAACTGGCCGATCAGGTTGGCGTCCTTCTTCTGGTCGCCTTCCAGCTTGGCCATGAACTCGCGCGTGCCGCTCTTCGCGATGGTGCCCAGGTGCGCAATCGCTTCGTCGGCACTCATGCCGATGCCGTTATCGCTGATGGTGACGGTCTTGGCCGCCTCGTCGAAGCTGACGCGCACTTCCAGATTGGGCGTGTCCTCGAACAGCTCGGCCCGGTCCAGGGCCTCGAAGCGCAGCTTGTCGCAGGCATCCGAGGCGTTGGACACCAGCTCGCGCAGGAAGATTTCCTTGTTGGAGTACAGCGAATGGGTGACGAGGTGCAGGATCTGCTTGACCTCGGCCTGGAAGGAATGGGTTTGCTTTTCCATCATGGCTTGTCGATATCGGTAAGAGAAAACGGCAAGAGCGCCGACAGCGCCCCACATCTGGGGGCGCCGTGGCGCTCTTTCAAGAGGGACTCAGTAAGACAGGCTCAGCTTCGGGATGTCGACCCGCAGCAGCGCCTTGCTCAGCGCGCCACTGGCCGCGCGGGCATAGTCCAGCGCAAACGCGGCATCCTCGAAGGCCTCCGGGCCGACGGCGGCGGCCACGCCGAGGATCTTGTCGGCGATCAAAACCTTGCCGGCGCCCCGCATCGGCTCGCAGCCGTTCTTGACGAACTGCTCATCCAGCCAGAGGCGGGCGGCCTCGAAGGACAGGACCTCGCTGGCGTCGACCACCAGATTGATTTCCTGGTCCGGGCCGAACACGATCTTGACTTCGCTGCGCATCGCTTGCTCCTTGTGACTGAGCCGATTTTCGCTCAGCCGCATGAACTACTTGCGACTCGCCTTGACCGCGACGCTCAAGACCTCCAGCACTTCCAGCGAATCGTCCCAGCCCAGGCAGGCATCGGTGATGCTCTTGCCGTACTCCAGCTTGGACGGATCATCCTTGCCGGGGCTGAACTTCTGGGCGCCGTCGTGCAGATGGCTCTCGACCATCACCCCGAAGATCTGCTGGCTGCCCGCACCCATCTGCGCCGCGATATCGCGCGCCACATCGAGCTGGCGCTTGTGCTGCTTGCTGCTGTTGGCATGCGAGCAATCGATCATCAAGGTGTCGTCCAGCTTGGCGGCCAGCAGGTCCTTGGCGGCGGCGGCCACATGCTCGGCGTCGTAATTGGGCGTCTTGCCGCCGCGCAGGATCACATGGCAGTCCTTGTTGCCCTTGGTCTCGACGATGGCCACCTGGCCGTTCTTGTGCACCGACAGGAAATGGTGCGGCCGGGCCGCCGCCTGGATCGCATCGGTGGCGATCTTGATATTGCCGTCGGTGCCGTTCTTGAAGCCGATGGGCGCGGACAGGCCCGAGGCCAGCTCGCGGTGCACCTGGCTCTCGGTGGTGCGCGCGCCGATCGCACCCCAGGAGATCAGGTCGCCGATGTACTGCGGCGAGATCACGTCGAGGAACTCGCTGCCGGCCGGCATGCCCAGGCGGTTGATCTCCAGCAGCAGTTGGCGGGCGATGCGCAGGCCCTCGTCGATGCGGTAGCTCTCGTCCAGATAGGGGTCGTTGATCAGGCCCTTCCAGCCCACCGTGGTGCGCGGCTTCTCGAAGTAGACCCGCATCACGATCTCCAGCGTGTCGGCGTACTTCTCGCGCTGCGTCAGCAGCCGACGCGCGTACTCGAGCGCAGCGGCCGGGTCATGGATAGAGCAGGGGCCGATGATGACCAGCAGGCGATCGTCCTTGCGCTGCATGATCTTGCGGATATTGGCCCGGGTGCCGCTGATCAGCTGCTCCATCGGCGTGCCCGAGATCGGGAAGAAACGGATCAGATGCTCGGGCGGCGGCAGCGGCGTGACATCGCGGATGCGCTGGTCATCGGTCTCGCTGGTCTTGTCCTGGGGCGAGTACCAGCGCTCGGCCTGATGCTGGGAGGTCGTCTTGGCGTTCATTGGGCTTGGCTCTTTCCGTTGCTGATCCGTGGGACGAAAAAAAACCGCCTGGGCTGAGCCCGGCGGTTTCTAGAGATTCGCTGCGCCTGACTTGCTTATGCGCTTGCCTCTCCTCCGCCGGTGCGGTGCGAGAACCAAAAGAAAGCAAAGAAATAGGACTTCGGCGAATACATGGGGACCGAATGTAGCACGGCTTAGGCCGTGCCGCCGACGGTCAGCCCGTCGATGCGCAGCGTCGGCTGGCCCACGCCCACCGGCACGCTCTGGCCTTCCTTGCCGCAGACGCCGACGCCGGTGTCCAGCTTCATGTCATTGCCTATCATCGTCACGCGGGTCAGGGCATCGGGGCCGTTGCCGATGATGGTCGCGCCCTTGACCGGGTACTGGATCTTGCCGTTCTCGACCCAGAAGGCTTCGCTAGCCGAGAAGACAAACTTGCCGGATGTGATATCCACCTGGCCACCACCGAAGTTGGTCGCGTACAAGCCCTTCTTGATGCTGGCGATGATCTCCTGCGGGTCCTTGTCGCCGCCCAGCATATAGGTGTTGGTCATGCGCGGCATCGGCACATGGGCATAGCTCTCGCGCCGGCCGTTGCCGGTCGGTGCGACCTTCATCAGGCGGGCATTCATCGCGTCCTGGATATAGCCCTTCAGGATGCCATCCTCGATCAGCACATTGCGCTGCGAGGCACAGCCCTCGTCGTCGACATTCAGCGAGCCGCGACGATCCGGGATGGTGCCGTCGTCCAGCACCGTCACGCCCTTGGCGGCGACGCGCTGGCCGATGCGGCCGGCAAAAACGCTGGAGCCCTTGCGGTTGAAGTCGCCCTCCAAGCCATGGCCGACGGCCTCGTGCAGGAGCACGCCGGGCCAGCCCGAGCCCAGCACCACGGTCATCTCGCCGGCCGGTGCCGGGCGCGACTCCAGATTGGTCAGCGCCGCCGTGACGGCCTGATCCACATAGCTGGCGATCATCGCGTCACTGAAATAGGCCAGGCCGAAACGACCGCCGCCACCGCCCGAGCCGACCTCGCGCCGGCCATTGCTCTCGGCGATCACCGTGATGGACAGCCGCACCAGCGGCCGCACATCGGCCGCCAGCGTGCCATCGGCCCGCGCGATCAGCACCACCTCATGCTCGGCCGCCAGGCCGGCCATCACCTGGGCCACGCGCGGATCCTTGGCGCGCGCCATCTTCTCGGCGCGCTCCAGCAAGGCCACCTTTTCGGTGCTGTCCAGGCTGGCGATCGGGTCGGCATCGCCGTACAGCGAGCGGCTGCCCGACACCAGCGGCGAGGACGGCACCTTGACCTTCTTGCTCTGCCCGGCCGCAGCAATCGTGCGCACCGTGCGGGCCGCGTCCATCAGCGCCGCTTCGGAAATATCGTCGGAGTAGGCAAACGCCGTCTTCTCGCCGGCCACCGCCCGCACGCCCACGCCCTGATCGATGCTGAAGGAGCCGCTCTTGACGATGCCCTCCTCCAGGCTCCAGCCCTCGGCGCGGGTGGTCTGGAAATAGAGATCGGCGTCATCGACGCGATGCTCGGTGATCAGACGCAAGGCCTTGGCCAGATCCAGCTCGCTGAGGCCGTAGGGCTCCAGCAACTGGCTGCGGGCCGCCACCAGGCGGGCAAGAGTGGGTTCGCGGGAGATCATGAGCGGCATTGTAGGAGCGAGCGGCCGAGCGCCACCGCCCTCAGCGGCGCAGACCCTTGCGCACCAGATGGATATGGTTGCGCAGCGCGTAGAGCTCGTCGGTGTAGGACAGCGGCACGACGATCTTGCCGACCTTCTCCTCCAGGCTGTCGAGCTCCTGCAGCAGCGTGGGCGCGGCGGCCGGGTCGGCCTCCGCCCGCGCCTCGATCTCGCGCAGCTCGCCATACCAGCGGAACACCCGCGAACGGATGCGGAAGGCATACAACGGCGGCACCACGCGCGACAGCGGCAGCAACAGCGCGATCAGGACACCCATCACCAGCCACATGCGCTCGACCAGATTGGCGATCCAGAACGGCAGATAGCGCTGCAGCAGCGGCGCCGGCTCGTTGATCGCGCGCTCGCCCTCCTTGGCGATCGGCAGCTCGCTGTGGCGGGTGTTCGGATACTCGCGCGCCCGGTTGAACCAGCCGGCCCCGCCGTGGATGGTCTGGGCGTTCTGCGCGAACAGCTGCAGCAGCGCCGGGTGCGTGCCCTCGCGCGCCAGCAGCGAGGTGGTCGAGGCCACCAGACGCACATCGTCGGACGGGATGTCGGCGGCCAGATCGACCACGCCGCGCGGCAGGGTCTCGGGCGTCAGAAAGGGAAAGCGGCGCGCATAGGCCTCGCTCTGCGCGAAATCCATCAACCGCACGCCGGGCGTCTGCAGCAGCATCTGCACCATCAGCGACTCGGGCGCCGAGGCGAACACCAGCGCATCGAGCTCGCCGTTGAGAAAGGCCACGGTGGCCGGGGTCTGCGCCAGCCGCGAGAGCCGCACCGTGGACGGCTCGACCTTGTTCAAGGCCAGCAGCTTGTTCACCAGACTGGGCACACCACTGCCCTCGGTGCCCACATTGACGCGCAGGCCCTGCAGCTGCGCCAGGCTGCTGAGCCGCGCCTCGCTGGCGATGGCGGCCTTCGCCGCCTTGCCGCCGCCCGCGCCGGCCGCCACCTTGCGGGCGGTGTCGGCGCGGTAGAACAACCAGACCGGCTCGACGAACAGGCTGCCCAGCGAGAGCAGTTCCTGGCCCTCCTGCTGTATCACGCCCGGCTCGGCCGTGCCGCCCTGCACAAAGCCCAGATCGGCCCGGCCCTCGCGCAGCAGCTGCAGATTGGCCGCCGAGCCCTCGCTGGGCAGCAGCACGACCGTGATGCCGTCGGCCGCCAGCGCCTTGGCGTAGCGCTTGCCAAACTCCTCGTAAGCGCTCTGTGCCGGGCCGGTGGCCAAGGTGACGCGCTTGGGCGGGTTGGGATTCAACCACCAATAGGCCAGCACCAGCAGGGCCACGGCGAGGAGGGCGAAGGGCCCGGCCGACAGCAGCAGCACGCGCAGCGACAGCAGCGCACCGCGAAGCGCCTGAGGCATCTGGCGAACCGGCGTCATCACTCAGTCCTCGCGGGCCTTCTTGATCGCCAGCGCCGCCTCATAGAGCCGGTTGCGCGAGGCGCCGCTCAGGTCCGAGGCCAGCGCCACCGCCTGCTTCAGCGGCAGCTCGGCCAGCAGCAGGCTCAGCGCACGCAGGGCTTCCGCAGGGATATCGCCCTCGGCCGCGGCCTTTGCCGGCAGCGCATGCAGCACCAGCACGAACTCGCCGCGCTCGCGCTGCGCGTCGGCCGCCAGCCAGGCCGGCAGCGCGGCGGCGGCGTCGGTGTGCACGGTCTCGAACTGCTTGGTCAGCTCGCGGCAGACGGTGACCCGCTGCTCGGGGCAGAGTTCGGCCAACAGCTCGATCAGCGCCTTGATGCGGTGCGGCGCCTCGAACAGCACCTGGCTGCGCGGGCTGCCGGTCAGCGCCTGCAGCGCCGTGCGGCGCTCCATCGCCTTGGTCGGCAGGAAGCCGGCGAACTCGAAGCCCTGCGCCGCCGCATCACCGGCCACGCTCAGCGCCGTCACGGTGCTGCTGGCACCGGGCACCGGAAAGACGCGCAGCCCCGCAGCGGCCACGGCCGCGACCAGCACCGCGCCGGGGTCGGAAATGGCCGGCGTGCCGGCGTCGGAGATATAGGCGATGCGTTCGCCGGCCTGCAGCCGGCCGATCAGCGCCGCGCTGCCCTGATGCTCGTTGTGCTGGTGCAGCGCGATCAGCGGCTTGTGCAGGCCCAGATGGCGCAAGAGGCCGGCGCTGACCCGCGTGTCCTCGCAGGCCACGGCGTCGACCAGGCTCAGCACATGGGCGGCGCGGAAGCTCAGGTCAGCCAGATTGCCGATCGGCGTGGCCACCACATAGAGCGTGGCTGCGGGATACTGCTGGCCACCGGCCGCCGCAGCGGCCGCCTGCAGCAGCAGGGAGGCATCGATGTTCGACAAAAAGGGCTCTCCCAAGAAAAGCGGGGACGCTGCCGAAGACCGGGCGCTGCAGCATCTGCAGCAGCAGGGCCTGCGGCTGCTGGAACGCAATTATCGGGTCGCCGGCGGACCCAGCGCCCGGGCCGGCGAGGTGGACCTGATTCTGCGTGATCGCGACGGCACCCTGGTCTTTGTCGAGGTGCGTGCCCGGGCCGGCTTCTCGCATGGCGGCGCGGCCGCCAGCGTCACCCCCACCAAGCAGCGCCGCCTGATCTATGCGGCGCGCCGCTATCTGATGCGCTATGCCTCGCCGCCGCCCTGCCGCTTCGATGTGGTCGCGCTGGACGGCGAGGCCATCGAATGGCTGCAGGCCGCCTTCGATGCGGGCTAGGCGTTTTCCCTGGCTTATGATCCGCGCCAATGCTTGAACAACGGATCCAACAACAATTCTTCGAGAGCGCCGACCTGCAGTACCAGGTGGCCGAGAGCCTGTCGCGGCCGCTGGCCGCCGCAGCGCAGATGCTGGTGGACGGCATCACCGCCGGCGGCCGGGTGCTGTGCTGCGGGCTCGGGCTCTCGGATCTGGACGCCCGCTATATGGCCGCGCTGCTGGTCGGCCGCTTCGAGCAGGAGCGCCCCGGCCTCGCGGCCTGGAGCCTGGACGCATTGAGTCGCCAGGTCGATGCCACGGCCGCACTGACCCGCCAGATCCAGGCCCTGGGCCATCCCGGTGACCTGCTGCTGATGTTCGAGGCGCAGAGCGCCACCCGCGCCACCCATGGCGCCTTGCTGGACGCCGCCCATGCGCAGGAGATGAGCGTGATCGCGCTGACCAGCAATCTGGACGAAGACCTGCGCGGCGCCCTGCTCGACACCGATGTGCAGATCCGCGTGCCGCACAGCCGCGCCGCGCGCGTCGCCGAGGCGCACCGTCTGCTGTCGCATTGCCTGTGCGATGCGGTGGACCTGCAATTGCTGGGTGCCGGCGAGTGAGCCGCGCCCGAACCCTAGCCACTGGAAAGCCATGATGCCGTTCTTGCCGAAATCTCTATCGCTGGCGCGCCGCGCCGTCCTGCTCAGCACCCTGGGCGCGGCCCTGCTGAGCAGCGCCTGCGCGCCGCTGATACTGGGCGGCGCGATGGTGGGCGGCGTGATGATGAGCACCGACCGCCGCACCTCGGGCACGCAGATCGAAGACCAGGGCATCGAGCTGAAGGCCGGCGCCCGGCTGCGCGAGCAGTTCGGCGAGCGCGCGCACATCAATGTCAACAGCTACAACCGCATCGCGCTGCTGACCGGCGAGGCGCCGACCGAGGCCGACCGCGAGGCGGCCGAGCGCCTGGTGGCCCAGGTCGAGAACGTCAGCCGGGTGCTCAATGAGATCGGCGTCGCCGGCAAGAGCTCGCTGACCAGCCGCTCCAACGATGTGCTGATCGCGAGCAAGGTCAAGGCCAGCCTGGTCGATGCCCGCGACCTGATCTCCAACGCCTTCTACGTCGTGGTCGAGCGCGGCACCGTCTACATCATGGGCCGCGTCACCGAGCGCGAAGCCACCCGCGCCGCCGAGATCGCGCGTGGCGTCAGCGGCGTGCAGAAGGTGGTGCGCGCGGTCGAGCTGATCAGCGAAGAAGAGCTGGCCCGCATCACCCCGAAGCCGGCACCGACGAAGTAGGCGCCGAGCCTGCCTTACTTCAGCCGCTTGATCAGGCTGGAGGTGTCCCAGCGATTCCCGCCCAGGGTCTGGACATCGGCATAGAACTGGTCCACCAAGGCCGTCACCGGCAGCTTGGCGCCATTGCGGCGGGCCTCGTCGAGCACCAGACCCAGGTCCTTGCGCATCCAGTCGACCGCAAAACCGAAGTCGAACTTGTCGTCCACCATGGTCTTGCCACGGTTGTCCATCTGCCAGCTCTGGGCCGCGCCCTTGCCGATCACGTCCAGCACCTGACCCATGTCCAGGCCAGCCTTCTGGCCGAAGGCAATCGCTTCCGACAGGCCCTGCACCAGGCCGGCGATGCAGATCTGGTTGACCATCTTGGCCAGCTGACCGGCACCCGAGGCGCCGACCAGGGTCACGGCCTTCGCAAAAGCCAGGGCCACAGGCTGGATGCTCGCGAACGGCGCGGCATCGCCGCCGCACATCACCGTCAGCGCGCCGTTGACGGCGCCCGCCTGGCCGCCCGAAACCGGCGCGTCGACGAACTGCAGGCCGGCGGCCAGCGCTGCGGCATAGAGCTCGCGCGCCACCTCGGCCGACGCCGTCGTGTGGTCGACGAAGATCGCGCCGGCCTGCATGCCCGCAAATGCGCCAGTCTCGCCCAGCACGACCGAGCGCAGATCGTCGTCATTGCCGACACAGGCGAACACGATGTCGGCACCGGCCGCCGCTGCTGCGGGGGTTGCAGCGGCCTTGCCGCCGTATTCTTCTGCCCAGGCCTGGGCCTTGGCGGCCGTGCGGTTGTAGACCGTCACGGCATGGCCGGCGCGGGCCAGATGGCCGGCCATGGGATAGCCCATGACGCCGAGGCCAAGAAACGCCACTTGGCGCGGCGGGATGGGTTCGTAGGTGCGTGTGGGTGCATTCATGCACCCGACTCTAAACGATGGCTCAAACGATGGTCAGATGCTCGGTGCCGGACGACAGATCGCCGGAGCGGGCCCGCTCGCTATTGAGCTTGATCTGCAGGCGCAGATCGTTGACCGAGTCGGCATTGCGCAGCGCGTCTTCGTAGGTGACCTTGTTGGCCTCGTAGAGATCGAACAGCGCCTGGTCGAAGGTCTGCATGCCCTGCTCGCGCGAGCGCTTCATGATCTCCTTGATCTCGCCGACCTCGCCCTTGAAGATCAGGTCCGACACCAACGGCGTGTTCAAGAGGATCTCGACCGCCGCGATCCGGCCCTTGCCCTCCTGGCGCGGCAGCAGGCGCTGCGAGACCAGCGCGCGCAGATTCAGCGACAGGTCCATCAGCAACTGGCTGCGCCGCTCCTCGGGGAAGAAGTTGATGATGCGGTCCAGCGCCTGGTTGGCGCTGTTCGCATGCAGGGTGGCCATGCACAGATGGCCTGTCTCGGCAAAGGCCACCGCGTGTTCCATGGTCTCGCGGTCGCGCAGCTCGCCCATCAGGATCACATCGGGCGCCTGGCGCAGCGAGTTCTTCAGCGCCGATTCCCAGCTGTCGGTGTCGATGCCGACCTCGCGCTGGGTCACGATGCAGTTCTTGTGCGGGTGGACGAACTCGACCGGATCCTCGATCGTGATGATGTGGCCGAAGGTGCTCTCGTTGCGGTGGTCGACCATGGCCGCCAGCGAGGTGCTCTTGCCCGAGCCGGTGGCGCCGACCACGATGACCAGGCCGCGCTTGGCCAGCACGACATCATTGAGGATGGCGGGCAGCTCCAGCGAGGCAATCGTCGGCAGCGTGGCAGGAATCGTCCGCAAGACCAGGCCCACATGGCCCTGCTGCAAAAAGGCATTGGCGCGAAAGCGGCCGACACCCGCCGGCGAGATCGCGAAATTGCATTCCTTGTTGCGCTCGAACTCGGCCGCCTGCTTGTCGTTCATGATGGAACGGGCCAGCTGCAAGGTGTGCTGGCCGGTCAGCGGCTGGGGCGAGACCTTGGTGACCTTGCCGTCGACCTTGATCGCCGGCGGAAAGTCCGCGGTCAGGAACAGATCGGAGCCCTTGCGCGAGATCATCAGGCGCAAGAGGTCGTTGATGAATTTCGAGGCCTGGTCGCGTTCCATGAATGGGATCCTTGATCAACCAGGGAAATTTTCGGGGAACTTGGCCTTTGATCGAGCTTCCATCGGCGAGATGATGTTGCGCCGGACCAGATCGGTCAGGTTCTGGTCCAGCGTCTGCATGCCCTGCTGGTTGCCGGTCTGGATCGCCGAGTACATCTGCGCGACCTTGTTCTCGCGGATCAGATTGCGGATCGCCGAGGTGCCCAGCATGATCTCGTGCGCCGCCACACGGCCGGTGCCGTCCTTGAGCTTGCACAGGCTTTGCGAGATCACCGCGACCAGCGATTCCGACACCATGGCCCGCACCATTTCCTTCTCGGCCGCCGGGAACACATCGACGATACGGTCGACGGTCTTGGCCGCCGACGAGGTGTGCAGCGTGCCGAACACCAGGTGGCCCGTCTCGGCGGCGGTCAGCGCCAGCCTGATGGTCTCCAGATCGCGCATTTCGCCGACCAGCACGCAGTCCGGATCCTCGCGCAGCGCCGAGCGCAGCGCGTTCGCGAAGCTCAGTGTGTGCGGGCCGACCTCGCGCTGGTTGACCAGGCTCTTCTTGGACTCGTGGACGAACTCGATCGGGTCCTCGATGGTCAGGATGTGGCCGTACTCGTTTTCGTTCAGGTGGTTGACCATGGCGGCCAGGGTGGTCGACTTGCCCGAGCCGGTCGGGCCTGTCACCAGCACCAGGCCGCGCGGCTTCAGCGCCAGCTCGGCAAAGACCTTGGGCGCGTTGAGCTGCTCCAGCGACAGGATCTTGGACGGAATGGTCCGGAACACGGCGCCGGCGCCGCGGTTCTGGTTGAAGGCATTGACGCGAAAGCGCGCCAGGCCCTGGATCTCGAAGGAGAAGTCGACCTCCAGCGTTTCCTCATAGGCCTTGCGCTGCGAGTCGTTCATGATGTCGTACACCATGTCGTGCACCTGGCGGTGCTCGAGTGCCTCGACATTGATGCGGCGCACATCGCCGTGGACCCGGATCATCGGCGGCAAACCGGCCGAGAGATGCAAGTCGGAGGCCTTGTTCTTGACCGAGAATGCCAGCAGTTGGGTGATGTCCATAAACGAGCGAATTAGCGTGGGCCATTATGGCGACGATCTCCGAGAACTTACAACAGCTGCAAGAGCGCATTGAAACGGCCTGTGAGGCTGCCGGTCGGCCCGTGCAAAGTGTCACGCTGCTGACGGTCAGCAAGACGTTTTCTGGCGACGCGGTGCGCGAGGCCTTCGCGGCCGGTGCACGCCGCTTCGGCGAGAACTATGTGCAGGAGGGGCTGGACAAGATCGCCGAGCTGAGCGATCTGCGCGCGCAGATCGAGTGGCATCTGATCGGTCCCTTGCAAAGCAACAAGACCCGGCCGGTGGCCGAGGCCTTCGACTGGGTGCACAGCGTCGACCGGCTCAAGACCGCGCAGCGCCTGTCGGACCAGCGCCCCGCCGAGATGGCGCCGCTGCAGATCTGCCTGCAAGTCAATATCAGCGGCGAGGCCAGCAAGAGCGGCGTGGCGCCGGACGAGTTGCCGGCCCTGGCTCATGCCGTGGCGGCGCTGCCACGCTTGCGCCTGCGCGGCCTGATGGCCATTCCCGAGCCCGCCGCCGACCAGCAGGCCCAGCGCGCGCCGCACCGCGCGCTGGCGGGCCTGCTGGCCGAGCTCAACCGGCAAGGCCTGGCCCTGGACACCTTGTCGATGGGCATGAGCGCCGACCTGGAGGCCGCGATTGCCGAGGGCGCCAGCATCGTGCGCGTGGGCACGGCCATCTTCGGCGGCCGCACCGCCGCCATCTGATCGGGTGGTTTGTCCCGCATCTGATCCTTCTCAAGGCGGCCGCCAGCCGGCAGCATCAGGCCCATGTTTGCCCTGCCCTCAAGACTCCTCCTGCCCCTGATGCTGGTCGCCGGCGCGGCTGTCGCGGCGCCGGCCGTCGAAGACAGCATCGCCCAGCGCGCCCAGGCCTGCACCCTGTGCCACGGCAAGCAGGGCCGCGCCGCCGCCGACGGCTACCACCCGCGCCTGGCCGGCAAGCCACAGGGCTATCTCTACAAGCAGCTGCTCAATTTCCGCGATGGTCGGCGCGACTACGGCCTGATGAGCGATCTGATCGCCCCGCTGTCGGACGCCTATCTGCTGGAGCTGGCCGGCCATTTCGCCCAGCTCGAGCTGCCCTATCCGGCGCCGCAGGCCCCAAGCGTGGACGCGGCCACGCTGGCACGCGGCCGTGCGCTGGTGCTGCAGGGCGATCCGCTGCGCAAGCTGCCGGCCTGCGTGCAATGCCATGGCGAGAAGCTGAGCGGCGTCCAGCCCTTCATCCCCGGCCTGCTGGGCCTGCCGCGCGACTACCTGAACGGCCAGCTGGGCGCCTGGCGCAGCGGCCAGCGCCGCGCGGTCGCACCCGACTGCATGGGCCATATCGCCAAGCAGCTCAAGGTCGAGGAGATCAATGCCGTCTCGCAATGGCTGGCGGCCCAGCCCATGCCGCCCGGCAGCAAGCCCGCGGCTGCCCTGCCCGCGCCGCTGCCGATGGCCTGCGGAGGCCTGCAATGAGGCGCCGCGCCATCGTCGGCGTGCTGGCCTTCGCATTGACCGCCCTGCTCGCGGCCGCCCTAGTCTACGGGCTGAACCATCTGGACGAGGGCGGACCCGCCGCCGGCCCGCTCGCGATCACGCCGGCCCTGGTCGAACGCGGCGCCTATCTGGCCCGTGCCGGCAACTGCATGGGCTGCCATACCGCGCGTGGCGGCCAGCCCTATGCCGGCGGCCGCGCGATACCGACCCCGTTCGGCGCGGTCTTCTCATCGAACCTGACTCCCGATGCCGCCACCGGCCTCGGCTCCTGGAGCGCCGAGCAGTTCTGGGGCGCGCTCCATAACGGCCGCGGCCGCGATGGCCGCCTGCTGACGCCGGCCTTCCCCTACACCAACTACGCGCTGGTGACCCGCGCCGACAGCGACGCGCTCTACGCCTATCTGCAAAGCCTGAGCCCCGTCGCTCAGCCCCCTCGGGCTCACGAGCTGCGCTTCCCCTACAACACCCAGGCGGCGCTGGCGGTCTGGCGCGCGCTGTACTTCCGCCCGGCCGTGTTCACGCCCGAGCCCACGCGCAGCGCCGAGTGGAACCGCGGCGCCTATCTGGTCGAGGGTCTGGGCCACTGCAATGCCTGCCACGCGCCGCGCAACAGCCTGGGTGCACTCACCGACGCCCGGGACCTGAGCGGCGGGGCGCTGCGCGAGCTGGGCTGGTACGCGCCCTCGCTGCAGGACCCGGCCGAGGCCGGGGTGGCCGGCTGGAACAGCGCCGAGCTGCGCGACTGGCTCAAGCACGGCCGCAACGAGCGCGCCAGCGCGCTGGGCCCGATGAGCGAGGTGATACTGGGCAGCACCCAGCATCTGGATGAGGCCGATCTGCGCGCGATGGGCGCTTATCTGCAAGCCCTGCCGCCCCAGGGCAAGACCCGACCCCGGCCTCCGAAGCCCGATCCGGCCCTGCGTGAGCTGGGCGGCAAGCTCTACGAACAGCACTGCGCCAGCTGCCATGGCGAGCAGGGCCGCGGCGTGGCCGGCATCTATCCGGCCCTGGCCGGCAACCGCACGGTGACGATGGGGACTAGCGACAACCTGCTGCGCGTGATGCTGCGCGGCAGCTATGCGCCGGCCACCGCCGGCAACCCGCGCCCCTTCGGCATGCCGCCCTTTGCCGGCGTGCTGAGCGATCGCGAACTGGCGGCCATCGCCAGTCATCTGCGCAGCAGCTGGGGCCATCAGGCCGGCGATGTAACCGCGCTGGACGTGCTGCGCGTCAAATGAGCCACAAGACCTGACTCCATGAAAACCCTTGGTTTCGAGGTGTAACTGCGGCCTTTGTCACGACCTTGCACTGAGCTGACAAGACACCCCCTCAATTGAGGGTCATTGGCACCGATAGTCCGGCCACGCCACGTACCGCGCGGCGTCCAAACCAATGACCTAATCGAGGGATCTTCCGATGAAGTTTCTGTCACAGCTGCGCATCAGCCAGCGCCTGGCGGTGAGCTATGCCCTGCTGGTGCTGCTCATGATCGCGATCGGCAGCTTCGGCGCCGGCAACGCCAACCGCCTGGCCCAGGACCTGGACAGCACGGCCAACACCAGCCTGGTCAAGATCGCCAGCGCCAACGCGCTGGAGAGCAATGTCAACATCATTGCCCGCGCCGCCCGCGACCTGATCCTGCTGGACGAGGCGCGCCAGATCAAGCGCCAGAACGCCGCCATCGACGCTGCCGTGCTCGACACCGAAAAGCAGCTCGGCAGCCTGGGCCAAGGCGACGATGCCAAGGAGAAGGAGCTGATCGCCCAGGTGCGCGAGCGCGAGGCCAAGTTCATGGCCTCGGTCGCCAAGTTCCGCAAGGTGGCCGAGGCCGGCAATCCGGATGAGTCGCGCGAGAGCCTGATCACCGATGTGCGCCCGACCCAGCAGGCCTACCAGGACGGGCTCAAGAGCCTGATCGATCTGCAGTTCGAGAACGCCCGCAACCTGGCCGTGTCCGGCGGCGAGCTGGCACGTTCGTCGATCCTGATCACCGCGCTGCTGGTCGCGGTGGCGGCCGCGATCGGCCTGGGTGGCGGCTGGGCGATCGCCCGCTCCATCGTGCTGCCGGCCCGCAAGGCCCAGCAGGCCGCCCAGGCGATCAGCGCCGGCGACCTGACGCAGACCATTGTGGTCGACAGCAAGGACGAGCTCGGCGAGATGCTGCTGGCGATGCGCGAGATGCAGTCGGCCTTGTCGGGCGTGGTGCAGAGCGTCAGTTCGGCCGCCGGTGAGGTGGCGCACAGCTCGGGCGTGATCGCCGGCAGCAATATCGACCTGTCCGACCGCACCGCGCGCTCGGCCGCCAGCCTGCAGAACACCGCCGCCTCGGTCGAGCAGATCGCGTCCAACCTGAACGGTGCCAGCGAGCTGACCCGCAAGGCCTCCGGCATCGCCGCCAAGGCGCGCCAATCGGCCTCGGCCGGCGGCAGCGTGGTGGCCAAGGTGGTGTCGACGATGGAGGAGATCAGCGCCAGCTCGAAGAAGATCGGCGACATCATCGGCGTGATCGACGGCATCGCCTTCCAGACCAATATCCTGGCGCTGAACGCGGCCGTCGAAGCGGCCCGCGCCGGCGAGCACGGCCGCGGCTTCGCGGTGGTGGCCAGCGAGGTGCGCTCGCTGGCCCAGCGCAGCGCTACCGCCGCCAAGGAGATCAAGGTGCTGATCCAGGAATCGTCCGTCAAGGTCGAGAACGGCACCAAGCTGGTCGACAACGCCGGCGTGACGATCCGCTCGGTGGTCGACGAGGTCAACAATATGGGCCAGCTGATCGAGGAGATCTCGCACTCGGCCCAGGAGCAGGCCGCCGGCGTCGGCGTCGTCAACAACGCGATGAGCGAGCTGGATCGCACGACGCAGCAGAACACCACCCTGGTCGACGAGCTCAGCCGCTCCACCGACGAGCTCAAACAGAGCTCCACCCGGCTGCTCGACGCGGTCGGCTTCTTCCGCGCCGAGCCGGTCGCCGCCTGATTTCTTTCCCCCTTTCCTCTCCCCTTTGTTTCAAGAGGTTCCCATGAGCAAACTCTCCACCCTCGCCCGAGTCCTCGCCGCCAGCGCCCTGCTGATCGGCATCGCCGCCCAGGCCGCCGCGCCGAAGATCATCAAGAAGGTACCGCCCGAGTTCCCGCGCGAAGCGGCCCAGCAATCGATCACCAGCGGCGTGATCAAGGCCAAGATGTCGATCGACGGCGAGGGCAAGGTCACCGAGGTGGCCATCGTCGAGGCCGAGCCGCGCCGCGTGTTTGATCGCGCCGTGACGCGCGCACTGATGGACTGGCGCTTCGAGGCCAGCGGCGAAAAGCAGACCCACGAGGTCAAGCTGGTGTTCCGCAACGAAGAGTGAAGAAGACCGGGCGCTGAGAGGCCCAGGCCCTCAGCGCTCGCCGGCCAGCTCGCGCATCTTCTTGCGCAAGGCGCGCTCGCGCCTTTGCTCGTCCAGCCAGTCCTCGCGCAGACCGCGCCACAGCGAGGCCGCCATCAGCACGATGACAATGGTGAAGGGGAGGGCAAACACGATGGTGGCCGTCTGCACCGCCTTGACGCCACCGGCCAGCAGCAGGCTGATCGCGATGCCCGACACCAGCAGGCCCCAGATCACCTTGACGCGCCGGCTCGGGTTGGCATTGCCGCCGCTGCTCATGATGCCCAGCACCAGCACCGCCGAGTCGCCGGAGGTGACGAAGAACACCAGCACCAGCAGGGTCGCCACGCCCGACATCAGCCCGCCCAGCGGCAGCGCATCGAACATCGCGAACAAGGCGGTCGACACGTCGGCCTTGACCGCCTCCGACAGCGGTACGCCCTGCCAGACCTCCAGATGCAGCGCCGTGCCACCGAAGACCGAGAACCAGATGAAGGCGGCCAGGCTCGGCGCCAACACAGTGCCGACGATGAACTCGCGCACCGTGCGGCCCTTGGAAACCCTCGCGATGAAAAGGCCGACAAAGGGCGACCAGGAGATCCACCAGGCCCAGTAGAAGATGGTCCAGCCGCCGACCCATTCGCTGGCGCGGAACGGCGTCATGCGCAGACTCATGCGCACGAACTCGCTGAGATAACTGCCCAGCGTGTTGGTGAAGGTGTCGATGATGGTGATGGTCGGACCCAGCACGAAGATGGCCAGGGCCAGCAGGGCGGCGACGATCAGGTTCAGCGAGGACAGCCATTTGATGCCACGCGCGACGCCGGTCACCGCCGAGGCTATGAAGAGCGCGGTGGTCACGACGATGATGCCCACCTGCGAGGCTGTGCCGATCGGCAGACCGAACACCGCCTGCAGTCCGCTATTGATCTGCAGCGCGCCTATGCCCAGCGAGGCCGCGACGCCAAAGGCGGTGGCGATCACCGCCAGCACGTTGAAGACGCCGGCCAGACGCTGCACCGGCCGCCACGGCAGGGCCTGCAGCGAGGTGCTGATCAAGGCCGCGCCACCCCGGCGGAACTGGAAGAAGGCGATCGCCAGCGCCACGATGCTGTAGACAGCCCAGGGGTGCAGACCCCAGTGGAAGAAGCTGTAGCGCATCGCCGCATTGGCGGCCTCCGGCGTGCCGGCGGCGATACCCGGCGGCGGCGCGCCGAAATGCGAGATCGGCTCGGCCACGCCCCAGAACACCAGGCCGATGCCCATGCCGGCAGCGAAGAGCATCGCAAACCAGGCCCCCAGCGAAAACTCGGGCTCCTCATCTTCGGCACCCAGCTTGAGGCTGCCATAGCGGCTGAAAGCCAGCAGCCCCGCCAGCAGCACCAGACCCAGCACCACCCACAGATAGAGCCAGCCGAAGTTGCGGGTGATCAGGGTCAGGACTTGCTCGAACACCGCACCCAGTTGCCCCGGTGCCAGCAGGCCCCAGACCACGATGACCAGGATGACCCCGGCCGAGACAATCAACTGCATCTTGCCCTCCCATTCTTTGGCGCAGGCGCAGCACCATAGCAGGCCGGGCCATGCCGCAAGGTCGCCTGAAATGAGTTTGCCAATTCGCGCCGACAGCCGCTATGCTCGACCCGCCCGACCTAGCGGACTTCAGAGCTGCGGCGGGCCGCCATCAAGCCATCGCCACTTCCGAGTGGCGCGAGCCATCAGGGGGTGTCATGCGAAACAACGGGCCTGTGACCCAGCGCGAGTATCCGTTCCCACGCGGTGAGACGCTGGTTTCCACGACGGACTTGCAGGGGCGCATCGTCTACTGCAACGCCGCCTTTGTGACGGTCAGCGGCTATGAGCACCAGGAGATCCTGGGCCAGCCGCACAATATGATCCGCCATCCGGACATGCCGCCCGAGGCCTTCCGGGATCTGTGGGAGACCATACAGAGCGGCCAGCCCTGGTCGGCCATGGTGAAGAACCGGCGCAAGGACGGCGACCACTACTGGGTGCAGGCCAATGTCACCCCCATCATGGACGAGCGCGGCCAGCCCAGCGGCTTCATGTCGGTGCGCACCGAGCCGGATCGCCAGGCCATCGAGGCCGCCGAGGCGCTGTATGCCCGCATGCGCGAACAGGGCGAGAACGGGCCTTTGCGTCTGCGCCAGGGCCAGTTGATCAATCTCTCGCTGGGCGGGCGGCTGCGCGAGGCGCTGCGCCTGAGCCTGGGCACCCGCATGAGCCTGACGGTGCTGCTGGTCGGGCTGGCGGGCCTGGGCCTGGGCCTGTGGCTCAGCGGCTCCGGCATGGCCTGGGCCGGCGCGCTGGCCATCGCGGTGCTGGCCCTGCTGGGCGGCTGGTATCTGCGCGGCGCGGCGCTGGCACCTATCGAGGCCCTGGTCGGCTTCGCCAACCGCATCGCCGCCGGCGACCTGACCCAGCAGATCAAGAGCGGCCGGCGCGACGAGATCGGCCGCGTCACCGCCGCGCTGGCCCAGCTCAACGTCAACCTGATGTCCATCGTGCGCGACGCCCGCGTCGGCGTGATGCAGATGCGCCAGAGCACACAGGCGATCTCGGCCGGCAACCAGGACCTGTCGGGCCGCACCGAGTCGCAGGCCAGCAATCTGCAGCAGACCGCCTCGTCGATGGAGCAGATCACCGCCACCGTCCATGCCAGCACCGAGATGGCGGCCACCGCCGCAACCCGCGCCGACGCGGCCCGCCAGGTCAGTCAGCGCAGCGCGGCGGCGGTGCAGGCGGTCTCGACGACGATGGACAGCATCGCCCAATCCTCGGCCCGCATCGCCGACATCATCCAGGTGGTCGACAGCATCGCCTTCCAGACCAATATCCTGGCGCTCAATGCCGCCGTCGAAGCCGCACGCGCCGGCGAGCAGGGGCGCGGCTTCGCGGTGGTCGCCGCCGAGGTGCGCACCTTGTCGCAACGCACCACCGAGGCCGCCAAGGAAGTGCGCGGCCTGATCCAGGCCTCCAGCGAGCGGGTCGCCGAGGGCGGCACCCAGGTGCTGAACGCCGGCCGCGCGATGGGCGAGGTGCAGCAATCGGTCGAGGAAGTGCACGGTCTGATCACCCGCATCAGCCAGGGCATGAACGAGCAGCGTCAGGGCATGGACCAGATCAATGCGGCCGTGGCCCAGCTCGACAGCCTGACCCAGCAGAACGCCGCCCTGGTCGAGCAGGTCTCGGCCTCGGCCCTGGGTCTGAATGACAAGGCCCAGGAAGTCGCAAACTCCGTCAGCGTGTTCCGCCTGCAAGGCCAGGCGGGGCAGGCCTTGCCGGATGCGGTGGCGCTGCGCAAGGCGGCCAAGGCCGCAAAGGCCTGAGCGGCGGCGGAGTCGCGGGCTGCACTACACTGGCGCCCATGCGCCGCCTGCTGCCCCTCCACTGGCTCAGGGCCCTGATCTGGGCCCTGGCCCTGGCTCTGCCCCTGCAGGCCATGGCGGCGACCTTGATGCTGGGCTGCGGCGATCATGGTGGGCGTCAGTCCACACATTCCTCCGCACAGCACGACGCCGGCCCTGAGCATGCCCATCATGCGGAGGACGCGCCTGCCCACGCAGACCACCAGGTCGGCCACCAGTGCAGCGCCTGCGCCGCCTGCTGCGTGGGCGCCGCGCTACCCAGCGCCATGCCGCCCCTGCCCAGTCCTGCCGGCCATGGCGTGCACATCGCCCAGCCCGAAGCAGCCCGCCTGAGCATCACCATGGCCGGGCTCGAACGCCCACCCAGACCCCTCCTCGCGTAAGCAGTCCGGCGCGCATCGGCTTCATGCCGGCTCGCCCTTTCTCTTTCGACTTTTCCTCACGCGAGGATGCGATGACATCTGCACTGCCCTATCTGGCGGCCGGCCTGCTCGCCGGCGCCGCCCTGAGCGCGCTGGCGCAAGCCAGGCCCGACCCGACGGACCCCAAGGCCGAGGTGCCTCCGGCACGCCCCCCCTCCGCGCTGCAACACTACAAGCCCCTCAGCGAGGCCGAGCTGGCCGACTGGCGCGCCGCGAATCGCCGCGTCCAGCAAGCCGGCGGCTGGCGCGCCTACGCGCGGGAAGCCGCCGCCTCGGCGCCGGTCCACAAGCACTGAGGGCCGCCACATGAACCCTCTGTTGATGAGACCGGCACTCGTGTGCGCCGGCCTGGCCCTGGCAGGCTGCGCCAGCCTGCAGCCGCAAGAACGTTTCGCGCCGCTGCAGGCGCAAACCCAGGCCCTGCTGAAACAGGATCTGCAGTGGCCGCGCGATGCCGAGCAAGCTGAGGCCCTGGCCACCCGTGTCGCCGAGCTGCTGGCCCTGCCGCTGACGGCCGATAGCGCGGTGCAGATCGCGCTCCTGAACCACCGCGGCCTGCGCGCCGAGCTGCATCAGCTGGGTGTAGCCGACGCGGATCTGGTGCAGCTGAGCCGGCCGCTGAACCCCGGGCTGAGCCTGGGCCGCATGCGCCAGGGCAGCGAGACCGAGATCGAGCGCGGCCTGCACCTGAATCTGGGCAGCTGGCTGAGCCTGGACCGGAGCCGGCGCGTTGGCGCGCTGCGCCTGCGGCAGACCCAGCAAGACCTGGCCCTGCAAGTGCTGGCGATTGCAGCCCAGGCCCGCGAGGCCTACTACCAGGCGCTGGCCGCCGAGCAGCTGCGGCAGTACAGCCGTCAGGTGATGGAAGCCGCCGAGGCCGGTGCCGAACTGGCGCGGCGCATGGCTGCGGCCGGCAATGTCAACAAGCTGCGCCAGGCCCGCGAGCATGGCTTCTATGCCGAGGCCGCCTTGTCCGTGGCGCGTGCCGAGGCCCAGGCGCGCAGCCAGCGCGAGACGCTGATACGGGCGCTGGGCCTGTGGGGCGAGCAAACGAAGTTCCACCTGCCCGAGCGTCTGCCCGCGCTGCCCGGCGCAGCGCGCGAGCTGCCCGAGGTCGAGCGCCAGGCGATCGCCCAGCGCCTCGATGTGCAGGCCGCCAAGCGCGCTGCCGAGCTGCGCGCCAGCGAACTGGGCCTGAGCCAGCGCACCCGTTTCATCAACGTGCTGGAGCTGGGCATCGTCCGCAACAGCAGCAAGGAGGAGCCGACCCAGCGCGGCTTCGAGCTGAGCCTGGAGCTGCCCTTGTTCGACTGGGGCCAGGCCCGGGTCGCGCGCGCCGAGAGCCTCTATATGCAGGCGCTCGAACGCACCGCCCACACCGCGATCCAGGCCCGCTCGGAAGCCCGCGAGGCCTACGGGCGCTACCGCTCGGCCTTCGATATCGCGCGCCACTACGCCACCGAGATCGTGCCGACCCGGCAGCGCATCGCCGACGAGAACCTGCTGCGCTACAACGGCATGCTGATCGGCGTGTTCGAGCTGCTGGCCGACGCGCGCGCGCAGATCGTCGCGGTGTCGGCGGCGATCGAGGCCCAGCGCGATTTCTTCCTCGCCGAGGCCGAGCTCGACCAGGCCCTGATCGGGCCGGTGGGCGCAAGCGCCGCCTCCTCCTCTTCCGCCGCCCCCGCTGAAGCCAGCGCCGGCGGCCATTGAAAGCAAGACCATCATGGTTTCCCGACGCAATCTCTTCCTCGGCGCCGGCGCGGTCGCTGCGAGTGCTGTCTCGCGCGTGGCCCTGGCTGCCATTCCCGAGGCGGTGCAGCAGACCAGCGCCGCCACCGCCCCGCCCCTCGTGCCCGCCAACGGTCGGCCCTACAACCCCGTCGTCACCTTGAACGGCTGGACTTGCCCATGGCGCATGCGCGACGGTGTCAAGGAGTTCCACCTGGTCGCCGAGCCGGTGGTGCGCGAAATGTGCGAGGGCTTCAAAGCCCATCTGTGGGGCTATAACGGCCAGTCGCCCGGCCCCACCATCGAGGTCGTCGAAGGGGACCGGGTGCGCATTTACGTGAGCAACCGCCTGCCCGAGCACACCAGCGTGCACTGGCACGGCCAGCGCCTGCCCAATGGCATGGACGGAGTCTCGGGCCTGACACAGCCCTCGATCAAGCCGGGACAGACCTTTGTCTACGAGTTCGTCGCACGCCGGCCCGGCACCTTTATGTACCACCCCCATGCCGACGAGATGACGCAGATGGCGATGGGCATGATGGGCTTCTGGGTCACGCACCCGAAGGCCAGGCATCCGCAGATCGCCGAGGTGCAGCGCGACTTCTGCTTCCTGCTGTCCAGCTACGACATCGATCCCGGCAGCTACACGCCCAAGATCATGACGATGACGGACTTCAATCTGTGGAGCTGGAACAGCCGCATCTTCCCCGGCATCGACACGCTGAATGTGCGCCTGGGCGACCGGGTGCGCATCCGCGTCGGCAATCTGACGATGACCAATCACCCCATCCACCTGCACGGCCACGAGTTCGAGGTCACCGGGACCGACGGCGGTCCGGTGCCCAGGAGCGCGCGCTGGCCCGAGGTGACCACCGATGTCGCGGTCGGCCAGATGCGGCAGATCGAGTTCCTGGCCGACGAGCCGGGCGACTGGGCTTTTCATTGCCACAAGAGCCATCACACGATGAACGCGATGGGCCATGACGTCGACACGCTGATCGGCGTCGATCACACAGGCCTGGCCAAGAAGATCACACAGCTGATCCCCGACTACATGGTGATGGGCGAGCGCGGCATGGCCGATATGGGCGAGATGACCATGCCGCTGCCCGACAACACCGCGCCGATGATGGCCGGCCATGGCCCCTATGGCGGGCTGGAGATGGGCGGCATGTTCAGCGTGCTGAAGGTGCGCCGCGACCAGAAGGCCGGCGACTACAGCGATCCCGGCTGGTACGCCAAGCACGCCGCGCCGGGCACGGTGGCGCACGAAGTGCCCGCCGCCGTGACCGAGCCGCCGCGCGCGCCCGCGGCATCAGCCAAGCCCGCCACCGAGGTCAAGGTGCGCAAGCCCGGCCATCATCACTCTCATTGAAAAAGTCCTGCAGATGAAACACATCCGGATCCGTTTTCTGCTGTCCGCCCTGATGCTCAGCGCCAGCCTGGCCCATGCCCACGGCCCGCAGCATGGCACCACGGTCAAGAAAGAACAGCAAGCCTTCGGCATCGCCGGCGACGCCGCCAAGGTCGCCCGCACGATCGCCATCACGATGGGCGACGATATGCGCTTCAGCCCCGATCGCATCGAGGTGCGCGAGGGCGAGACGCTGCGCCTGCGCATCCACAACAAGGGCCAGCTGCTGCACGAGCTGGTGATAGGCACGCCCAAGCAGCTCGACGAGCATGCCGCGCTGATGCAGAAATTCCCCGGCATGGAACATGACGAGGCCCATATGGCCCATGTCGACCCGGGCCAGCGCGGCGAGATCGTCTGGCGCTTCAACCGTGCCGGCGAGTTCGACTTCGCCTGCCTGATCAACGGCCACTACCAGGCCGGCATGCGCGGCAAGATCATCGTCAAGCCGGCCGGCTCCAAGGAGGGCAAGCGATGAAGACAGCACCGACACGCCGCCGCCTGCTGCTGGCGCTGGGCCTGGCCGCGACCGGGCTCACACAGGCCCAGGGCCCCGCGCGCGGCCAGGCCATCACGGTCTGGAAGGATGCCGCCTGCGGCTGCTGCCAGGTCTGGGTCAAGCATCTCGAAGCGCATGGCTTCGTCGTCGAGCTGCACGACATCGGCAACAGCGAGGCCCGCGCCCGGCTGGGCATGCCTCAGGCCCTGGGCAGCTGCCATACGGCCCTGGTGTCCGGCTATGTGATCGAGGGCCATGTACCGGCCGGCGATATCCAGCGACTGCTGCGCCAGCGTCCCGTCGCGCTGGGTCTGGCCGTGCCCGGGATGCCGATCGGCTCGCCGGGCATGGACGGCCCCGAGTACGGTGGCCGGCGCGATGCCTACGAGGTACTGCTGGTACAGCGCAACGGCAAGACCCGGACCTTCTCCCGCCACGTTTGAACCCCAAGCCCATCATGAAACTGAAGCACAAAATCCTCATCGCCCTGCTGGCCGCGGCCAGCCTGCAGCTCTGCCAGGCCCAGACGGCCCCCACTCATGACACGACCGCCGCTGCGCCCGCCTGGGCCGACGGCGAGGTGCGCCGCATCGATCTGGCCAACAAGAAGATCACGCTCAAGCATGGCGAGATCAGGAACCTGGACATGCCGCCGATGACCATGGTGTTCAGCTGGCAGGACGGCGAGCTGCCGGCCGAGCAACTGGCCGGGCTCAAGCCCGGCGACAAGCTGCGCTTCCAGGCCCGCATGGTGGATGGCAAGACCCTGCTGGTGGCCTTGCAGCGCTGAGGCGGCTGTGAACAGGCGGTGGCAGATGCAACAAAATGCACGGCAGGACCGGCCTCGGGGGCGGTCCGCCAAAAACCGCACGCTTTTGCTGGCATGCTGCTGCCCGTGCTGAAAACCATTCCGACATCACAGCTGCGCCTGGGCATGTTTCTCCACCAGCTGAGCGGCTCGTGGATGAGCCACCCATTCTGGCGTTCGCGCTTCCTGCTGCGCGACGCGCGCGATATCCACAAGCTGCTGGAGGCCGGCATCGCCGAGGTCGTGATCGACACCGATCAGGGCCTCGATGTCGCGCCCGAGCCCGAAGCCCCCAGCCCGGAGCCCGCCGCAGCGCCGTCGGCGTCGCCCGAACCCGAGGTCACTGCGCTGCCGCCGGCGCATCCCGCCGTGGCCGATGCCGGCCCCAGCTATACCGAGGCGCTGAACCTGAGCCGCAAGTCGCTGGGCGCCGTCGTCGACCTGTTCGCCCAGGCCCGCATGGGCCAGGCGCTGGATGCCCAGACCTGTCTGCCGGTGGTCGAGGACGTGATGAGCTCGGTCAGCGACAGCCCCAGCGCGCTGATCAGCATCAGCCGGCTGAAGACGGTGGACGACTACACCTATATGCATGCGGTGGCCGTCTGCGCACTGATGGTGGGGCTGGCGCGGCAGATGGGGCTGGCCGACCACCTGGTGCGCGAGGCCGGTCTGGCCGGCCTGCTGCTGGACACCGGCAAGGCGGCGATGCCGCCGGAGCTGCTGAGCAAGCCCGGCCGTCTGAGCGACGAGGAGCTGGCACTGCTGAAGACCCATGCGCGCAAAGGCCACGAGATGCTGGGCAAGGAAGGCGGCTTCAGCGCGGCGGTGCTGGATGCGGTCTTGCACCACCATGAGCGCAGCGACGGCAGCGGCTACCCCGATGGCCTGGCCGGCGACAAGATCGCGCCGCTGGCCCGCATGGCGGCGATCTGCGATGTCTATGACGCCGTGACCTCACGCCGGCCCTACCGGGCGCCCTGGGACCCGGGCGAGGCGATGCGCCATATGGCCCAGGCCAAGGGCCAGTTCGATGCACAGATCTTCCAGCACTTCGTCAAGGCGGTGGGCATCTACCCGGTGGGCTCGCTGGTGCGGCTGCAGTCGGACCGGCTGGCGGTCATCGTCGCCCAGGGCAAGGACTCGCTGCTCAAACCCAGGGTCAAGGTCTTCTACACGGCCCAGGAACAGCACCGACTGAGCCCCGCCTTCGAGCTGGACCTGGCCGACCCGGCAGCGGCAGACAAGATCGTTGGCGTCGAGCCGCCCGCGTCCTGGCGGTTCCAGGACCTCGAGCAGCTCTGGCTGGACAACTGACCACCCCCGAGGCGCTGCGCGCCACCCCCTCAAGGGGGCAAGCCCGCAGGACCGGCAGAGCCGGATCCTCGGGCTCCGCTGGGCGAATACGGCGCGCTAAATCACTGCTCGGCGAAGGCGCGCTCGATCACGAAGTGGCCCAGCTTGCTGGTCGAGCCTTCTTCGAAGTTGCGCGCTTCCAGCATCGCCTTCAGATCCTTCAGCATGCCGGGGCTACCGCAGATCATCACGCGGTCGTTCTCGACGTCCAGCTTGGGCAGGCCCAGATCGGCCTCGATCTTGCCGGTGGCCAGCAGGTCGGTGATACGGCCCTGGTTGCGGAAGGGCTCGCGCGTCACGGTCGGGTAGTACAACAGCTGCTCGCTGGCGAACTCGCCGAGGAACTCGTGCTGGTGCAGCTCCTTGGTGATCAGGTCCTGGTAGGCCAGCTCGTTCACATGGCGGCAGCCGTGCACCAGAATGACCTTCTCGAAGCGCTCATAGGTCGCCGGATCGCGGATCACGCTGAGGAAGGGAGCCAGACCCGTGCCGGTGGACAGCAGATAGAGGTTCTTGCCGGGGTGCAGATAGTCGGTCAGCAGGGTGCCGGTGGGCTTGCGGCCGATCAGCAGCTTGTCGCCCGGCTTCAGATGCTGCAGGCGCGAGGTCAGCGGGCCGTCCGGCACCTTGATGCTGAAGAACTCCAGATGCTCTTCGTGATTCGCGCTGGCGACGCTGTAGGCACGCAGCAGCGGCTTGCCCTCAACCCGCAGGCCTAGCATCGTGAAGTGCCCGTTCTGGAAGCGGAAGGCGGTATCGCGGGTGGTGGTGAAGCTGAAAAGCCGGTCGGTCCAGTGATGGACGCTCAGCACCTGTTCTTCGTTAAAAGCACTCATGAATGACGCGGGCTCTGGTAATAACCCGGAATTCTAACGAGCGCTGATGCGCCGCAGCAAATACCGCTTGCTTATATCCTTAAGCCTTGATGTCCAGCAAAGCGCCCTCGGCGCGCAGCTGGGTTTGCAGCACCCGCAGATTGGCCACAAAGCTGTAGGTGGCGCTGCGCTGCTCGACCAGCTCGCGCTCGGCCGAGACCTGGATCTGCTGGCTGCGCTCGGCACCGGCCACCACGCCGCCCTCGGGCAGGCTGGTCTGCACCACCCGCTCGGGCCGGAAGCCCGGGGTCTGCAGATTGGCGGTGTTGTGGGCCGACGCGCGCAGGCGCTCGTTCGCGGCCGAGATGCCGGACAAGGCGGTGGACAGGCTGACGGACGACATGGCGAGCACTCCAAGGACAACAGGCGTGATGCCGGGATTCTTGTCTCTTCATCGGCAGCGCGCCGCCAAACTTGAGAACAAAAGGGAATTTCCCCGTCATTTCCTCACACCCTGTGCGGTAGTGCGGCCCGCTGCGAGGACAATCCCGCCCTTGCGCCACGCTCCGGTGGCGCGCCAATACCGAGGTAAAGATGGCGATTCAATGGTTCCCGGGTCATATGAATTCGACCCGGAACGCGATCCGGGAGCGCATGAAGGCGGGGCTCGATGTGGTCATCGAGCTGCTCGATGCGCGCCTGCCCGGTTCCAGCGCCAACCCCCTGCTGGCCCAGCTGACCGAGGGCAAGCCCAATCTGAAACTGCTGAACAAGCAGGATCTGGCCGACCCGGCCCGCACCGCGCAATGGCTGGCGCACTACAACGCCCTGCCCGAGACCCGCGCGATCGGCCTGGACGCCAGCGTGCCGGCCCCGGCGCGCGCGCTGATGAGCGCCTGCCGCGAGCTGGCGCCGTTGCGCGGCGGCATGGCCAAGCCGCTGCGGGTGCTGATCTGCGGCATCCCCAATGTAGGCAAATCGACGCTGATCAACACCTTGATGGGCAAGCGCGCCACCAAGACCGGCGATGAGCCGGGCATCACCAAGGTCGAGCAGAAGCTGGTGCTGGAGAACGACTTCTACCTGTTCGACACGCCCGGCATGCTGTGGCCGCGCATCAGCGTGCCCGAGAGCGGCTACAAGCTGGCCGCCAGCGGCGCCATCGGCCGCAACGCCTTCAATGAGGAAGAAGTGGCGCTGGAGCTGCTGGACTATCTGCGCCAGCACTACGCCGGCCAGGTCGAGGCGCGCTACAAGCTCGACGACGTGGCCGGGCTCGGCGACGAGGAGCTGCTGGAGGCCATTGGTCGCAAGCGCGGCGCGATGCTGGGTGGCGGCCGCGTCAATCTGCAGAAGGCGGCCGAGATCGTGGTCTATGAATACCGCCAGTCGCTGCTGGGCCGCATCACGCTGGAAACCCCCGAGGAATTCGCCCGCTGGCAGGCCGCCGGCGCGGCCATCGAGGCCCAGCGCAAAGACAAACGCAAAAAAAGCCGAGTCGAGCCCGACGCCGAGCCTGACTGAGACACCTTCCCTTAACGTCATCTATCTGCCATATCGGTAGATACCATCACCGGCAAGCTCGGTGAGGGGCTTAGCATCCAGGCCATCGCCAGCCCGGAGCCCTCATGACGACGCAAGCCAGCAGCACAGCCGTGCTGGACCAGCAACACAGCGATGCGCAGGAATTGCTGGCGCACAGCGCCAGCGCGCCCAGCGAGCAGATCTACGGCATCACCGAGCTGTGCGCCGAGTTCGGCATCTCGCAGCGCGCGATCCGCTTTTATGAGGACAAGGGCCTGCTGGCGCCGCGCCGTGTCAATGGCGCACGGATCTATGGCCAGCGCGAACGAGCCCGGCTCAAGCTGATCCTGCGCGCCAAGGCCATCGGCTCCAAGCTGGTCGACATCAAGCAGTTCCTCGATCTCTATGGCCACCACGGCGAAGGCCGCGCCAGGCAGCTGCAATGGACGCTGGAACGCACCGATGCGGCCATCGTCGAGCTGGAACAAAAGCGCGCCCATATCGACGTGACGCTGACCGAGCTGCGCCTGATCAACGAAGCGGTGCGCCAGCAACTGGCGGCCCAGGAGGACTAGCGATGTCCCTGCCCCTGTTCCCCTCCGCCTGGATGACGGACGAGCACCGCATGCTGCAGGACTCGGTGGCGCGTTTCTTCAGACAGCGCTGGGTGCCGCGCGCGGCCGAGTGGCGCGAGGCCGGCATGATGGGCCGCGACACCTGGGCCGAAGCCGGCGCCAACGGCCTGCTGTGCACCGCGATGCCCGAGGCCTATGGCGGCGGCGGCGGCGACTTCGGCCATGAGGCGGTGCTGCTGCTGGAGCAGGCCAAGGCCAACCTGAGCGGCTTCGGCGGCGGCCTGCATTCGGCCATCGTCGCGCCCTACATCCTGCATCACGGCAGCGAAGCGCAGAAGGCCCGCTGGCTGCCGAAGATGGCCACCGGCGAGCTGATCGGCGCGATCGCGATGACCGAGCCCGGCACCGGCAGCGATCTGCAAAGCGTGCGCACCAGCGCCAGGCGCGACGGCGATCACTACCTGCTGTCCGGTCAGAAGGTCTTCATCACCAACGGCCAGAACGCCAATCTCGTCATCGTGGTCTGCAGGACCCGCAGCGAGGACAAGGGTGCCAAGGGCATCTCGCTGCTGGTGGTCGAGGTCGAGAACGCCGACGGCAGCCTGGTCGAGGGCTATCGGCGCGGCCGCAATCTGGACAAGATCGGCATGAAGGCGCAGGACACTTCCGAGCTGTTCTTCGACGAAGTGCGCGTGCCATTGGACAACCTGCTGGGTGGCGAGCAGGGCATCGAGGGCCAGGGCTTTGTGCAGCTGATGCAGGAGCTGCCGCAGGAGCGGCTGATCATCGCCGTCAGCGCGGTCGGCGCCATCGAGCGGGCGCTGGCCGACACCATCGCCTACACCAAGGAGCGCAAGGCATTCGGCCAGCCGGTCTGGGAGTTCCAGAACACGCGCTTCAAGCTGGCTGAGGTACAGAGCCAGCTGCTGGCCGCGCGTGCGCTGGTCGACGCCTGTGTGCAAGCCCATCTGAGGGGAGAGCTCGACGCCGCTCGCGCCGCGCTGGCGAAGGCCTGGACCACCGATCTGGCCGGCCAGGTGATGGACGAATGCCTGCAGCTCTTTGGCGGCTACGGCTACATGATGGAGTACCCGATTGCCGAGCTCTACGCCGACGCCCGCGTGGCGCGCATCTATGGCGGCACCAACGAGATCATGAAAGAGCTGGCCTCACGTTTCATGTGAGCGCCAGCCGAGGAGACAAGCGATGTTCGACGCCTACCTCTACGACCACGTCCGCACGCCGCGCGGCAAGGGCAAGAAGGACGGCGGACTGCACCAGGCCAGTCCGGTCTGGCTGTTGCGCACGCTGCTGCAGTCGCTGCAGCAGCGCCTGCGCCTGGACACCGGCCTGGTCGACGATGTGGTGCTGGGCTGCGTGACCCCGCTGGGCGAGCAAGGCGCCGACATCGCCCGCACGGCGGTGCTCGACGCCGGCTGGGCCCAGACCGTGGCCGGTGTCACGCAGTCGCGCTTTTGCGCCTCGGGCTTGGAGTCGGTCAATCTGGCTGCGGCCAAGGTGGCCAGCGGTTTCGAACAACTGGTGGTGGCCGGCGGTGTGGAAGCTATGAGCCGCTGGCCCATGGGCAGCGACGGCGGCGCCTGGTTCATGGACCCGCGCGTCAACGAGGCCCTGGGTTTCATCCCGCAAGGCATCAGCGCCGACCTGATCGCGACGCTGGAGGGTTTCACGCGCGCCGATGTCGATGCCTATGCCAGCGAGTCGCACCGCCGCGCGACGGCGGCGCGCGAGGCGGGCTTGTTCACGCGCTCCGTGGTTCCGGTGCACGACATCGCCGGCCTGCTGCTGCTGGCCCAGGACGAGACCATCCGCCCCGCTACCACGCCCGAAACGCTGGCCAGGCTGGAGCCTTCATTCGCGATGATGGGGTCAATGGGCTTCGACGCCACCGCGCTGCGCAAGTACACGACGCTGGAGCGCATCGCGCATGTCCACCATGCCGGCAACTCCTCGGGCATCGTCGATGGCGCGGCGCTGATGCTGGTCGGCTCCAAGGCCGGCGGCGCGGCGGCCGGCCTCAGGCCGCGCGCGCGAATTCGCGCTGCGGCGGTGATCGGCTCCGAGCCCACCATCATGCTGACCGGCCCGACCCCGGCCTGCCAGAAAGCGTTGAAGCAGGCCGGCATGGCCGCTTCCGACATCGATCTGTGGGAGATCAACGAGGCCTTCGCGGTCGTGCCGATGAAGACGGCGCGCGATCTAGGTGTCAGCCTGGAGCGCGTCAATGTCAACGGTGGCGCGATCGCGCTGGGCCATCCGCTGGGTGCCACCGGCGCCATCCTCCTGGGCACCCTGCTCGACGAGCTGGAGCGCCGCGATCTGAGTACCGGCTGCGCGACGCTGTGCGTCGGCGGTGGCATGGGCATCGCGACGATCATCGAAAGGGTCTGATATGAGTACCGCGCTGCATCTCGAGAGGGGCGAGGACGGCGTCGTCATCGCCACGATGGACCTGCCCGGCCACTCGATGAACATCCTCAACGAGCAACTCGCCGCGCCGCTGCGCGGACTGGCCGATCTGCTGGAAGACCCGCAAGCCGGTGTCACCGGCCTGATCCTGCGCTCCGGCAAGAAGGATTTCTTGGCTGGCGCCGACATCGACCGCCTGCGCGCGCTGAACACGGCACAAGAAGCCTTCGAGGCCTCGATGGCGCTGAAGCGCTTCATCCGCCGCTTCGAGCAATGCGGCAAGCCGGTGGTCGCGATCCTGAACGGCCAGTGCAAGGGCGGCGGCCTGGAGATCGCGATGGGCTGCCACTGGCGCATCGTCGTGGACGATGGTCGCGCGCGCCTGGGCCTGCCCGAGGTCAAGCTGGGCCTATTGCCCGGCGGCGGCGGCACCCAGCGCCTGCCGCGCCTGGTGGGCATGCAGCAGGCGTTGCAATGGATGGGTGAGGGCTCGGACATCAAGGCCGCGCAGGCGCTCGCCAGCGGCCTGGTCAACGAACTGGCCCCCGATGTCGACGAGGCGCTGAGGAAGGCGCGCGCCTGGATCGTCGCCAACCCAAAGCCGGTCCAGCCCTGGGATGCGCCCAGGTTCCGTTACCCCGGCGGCGATTCGCGCGCACCGGCCATCGCGCAGATGTTCTCGGTCGCGCCCTCGATGGCCGCGGCCAAGAGCTTCGGCAACTACCCGGCCCTGACCCACATCATGTCCAGCGTCTTCGAGGGCGGGCTCACCGACATCGACAGGGCGCTGGAGATCGAATCGCGCTACTTCGCGGCCTGCGTCGTCAGCCCGGCCTCGCGCCACCTGATCGGTACGCTGTGGTACCAGCTCAACGCGATCAAGAAGGGCGCCTCGCGGCCCGCCGGCCTGCCGCGCTCCCAGGTGCAGCGCCTGGGCATCCTGGGCGCCGGCATGATGGGCGCCGGCATCGCCCACGTCTCGGCCCAGGCTGGCATGCAGGTGGTGCTGCTGGACGTTTCCCAAGAAGCGGCCGAGCGCGGCAAGCGCCATTCGCAGGACCTGCTGGACAAGGCGGTCAAGAAGGGCCGCAGCACGCCGGAGCAGCGCGAGGCCGTGCTGGCGCGTATCCACCCGACGACCGATTACGCAGCCCTGGCCGGCTGCGAACTGGTGATCGAGGCGGTGTTCGAGGACCGCGCCGTCAAGGCCGAGGTGACCAAACGCGCCGAGACCCAGCTGGCCGCCAGGGCCGTGGGCGCCTCCAATACCTCCACGTTGCCGCTCACCGGCCTGGCCGAGGCCAGCGAGCGGCCGGCCCATTTCATCGGCCTGCATTTCTTCTCGCCGGTGGAGAAGATGCCGCTGGTGGAGATCATCGTCGGCAAGGCCACCTCGCCCGAGACCCTGGCGCTGGGCTTCGACTATGTGCAGCAGATCGGCAAGACGCCCATCGTTGTCAATGACTCGCGCGGCTTCTACACCAGCCGCGTGTTCGCGACCTATGTGATGGAAGGCATCGTGATGCTCAAGGAAGGCGTGCACCCGCGCGCCATCGAGGCCGCAGGTCTGCAGGCCGGCATGCCGATGCCGCCGCTGGCGCTGCAGGATGAGGTCAGCCTGAGCCTGGGCGTGCATGTGGCGGACCAGACGCGCAAAGACCTCGCGGCCGAGGGCAAGACCTACCGAGAACACCCGGGCGAGGCGGTGCTGCGCCAGCTGTGCGAGATCGGCCGCGTCGGCAAGAAGGCGGGCAAAGGCTTCTACGATTGGGCGGACGGCGACAAGACGCTGTGGCCCGAACTGAGCCGCCACTACCCGGTGGCGGTCGAGCAGCCCGCGCAGCAGGAGATCATCGACCGCCTGATGTTTGCCCAGGCCAACGAGGCAGCGCGCTGCCTGGAGGAAGGTGTGCTGCGCTCGGTGGCCGATGCCAATATCGGCTCCATCTTCGGCTGGGGCTTTGCGCCCTTCGAGGGCGGGGCGTTGCAGTTCATCAATGCCCGCAGCCTGCCGGCCTTCGTCGAACGCGCCCGCGAGCTGGCGGCGGCGCATGGCGAGCGTTTCGCGCCGGCCGCACTCTTGCTGGGCATGGCCGAGCGCGGCGAGCGCTTCGAGGCCGGCTGCTAGCCGCCACGCTTCTTTTTGCGCGCGGCCTGGTAAGCCTCGATTTCTTCTTTGGACAGACGGTCGTCCTTGTCGGTGTCGGCCTTGTCGAAGGCCGCCATGCGGACCTCGACCACCTCCTTGAAGGACAGGCGCTTGTCCTTGTCGGCATCGGCCCGGCGCAGCGAGCCCAGCATGCCTCGCGCACCGCGCGGCATGCTCTTGAGCTCGGCCTCGGTGATATGGCCATCGCCGTCCAGGTCCAGCGCATGCCAGGAGCGCGTCACATCCTTGTGGAATTCGTCGAGGCTGATGTAGCCGTCGCCATTGCTGTCCGCCGCCTGGGCCAGGCCGGCAGCAACCAGCAGCAGCGCCATAAGAGTTTGCTTCATCGCTTCATCCTCCCTCACCACCACCAGCGTTGATTGTCACCACCGTTGCAGTCCCACAGCTGGACGGCCTGGCCGGGGCGCAGGCGACCGTCGCGCACATCCAGGCATTTGCCGTTCATGCGGCTGCGGATCTGGTTGCCGCGCGCCTGCCAGCGCTGGTTGTCGCCACCGTTGCAGCGGAACGCGATCACCTCGGCGCCATTGCTGCTATTGCCTCCGGCCACATCCAGGCACAGACCGGAAACCTTCAACTCGCCGCCGCGCCCCCAGTCAAAGCGCTGGTTGCTGCCGTTGTGGCAGCCAAAGACGATGGCCCGCGCACCCTCGACGGCGCGGCCGCTGATATCCAGGCACAGGCCACCGCCCGAGTTGATCTGGCGCCCATAGCCGCTGCCATTGTTGTCGTCGGGCCGGTCATCGTCGCGATCACGGTTCTTGTGATGGCTGGCCAGCAGGGCCAGGCCGGCAATCGCTGCAACGGCCGCGATCGCGGCGCCCGAAGTGGACGAGCGATGCTCGTTGTCGGAGAAGTTTCCGCTGAGGGTGAAGCGCGCGCTGCAACCGGTGTTGACCCAGATTTCCATGCTGCTGAGGTCGTAGCCCCAGGACCGGTTGAAGCGGCAATTGCCGGATAACTGCCGATCCAGGTCCACATCGCGCGTGCCGGCCGGCAGGCGCTGGGAGCTGTAGCCGCCATCGGAGCGCAGCTCCAGGCTTTGCTCTGCGGCCCAGGCGGGCGCCACCGGCATGGCCAGCAGCGCCGCGCTCAGCGCCGTCGCCATCAGCCGCTGATGGGTCTTCACATGCTTCATCGTCGATCTCCCTTCGTTGCGCCCCAACTCTAGCCGCGATTGGCGGCCTCGCCCATAGCGTGGTGCCCCCAATCGCCAGGACGCCCGAAGCAAAACCTGACCCTGCAGAGCAAACCGGAGGCGTGAATAGTTCACGCGATCAGAGCGTGGCGCTTAAGTTCTCGCGCCCGGCGGTCGCCTCTCTTCATCACCATGCCTGCCAGCAACAACAGCCCCCGATCCGGCATCAACCGCGCGAATCTGAGAAGCGCGCCGCCGCGCGCCGCGCCCAAGCCCGTGGCCGAGATCGTCGCGCCGGTCGCGCCGCCACGGCCGGCGGCGCCGACCTCGGCCTTTGGGGAGTTTCTGCAGATCGTCGGCGCCGCCGCCCTGCTGCTGGGCGGGCTGGCCTTGCTGCTGATGGGCATACAGGCCATGAGCGACAGCGTCACGGTCGGCAAACACCTGGCCGAGGCCAAGGCCCAGCGCGGCGTGCTGGTCTGCCAGGACGGCCGCATGGTGCGTGGCGACGGCTCGCTGCGTGACCTGATCCTGGCCGACGCCTACTTCAGCTGCACCGACTGGCGCACCCTGCAAAGCATCGAGATCGAAGAGAAGAGCAAGTAGCGCGGGTCGCTACTCGACACCCTCGCGCCGCAGCTGCGCGAGTATCCCCATGCCCAGCAGCAGCACCGCCGCCGTCAGCCACAGCGCGCCCCGGTAGCTGCCGCTGGCCTGGGCCATGGCACCGGCCAGCGCCGGCGCGCTGACCTGGGCCGCACCGTAGCTCAGCGTCAGCCGCGCCATCGCCTTGCCGGGGTTGCCCGGCGAGCGCCGCCCCACCAGCGCCAGGGTCAGGCTGACGATGCCGATGAAGGTCGCGCCATACAGCAGGGCACCGGCCAGCGCCGCAGCCAGGCCGTCCAACAAGGCCGGCAGCAGCACCGAGGCCACCTGCAGGCCGAAGGCCAGCAGCAGGGCCGTCAGCTCGCCCAGGCGCCGCGCCACCCGGTCCCACAGAAACACCGCCGGCGTCGAGGCCAGGCCGACCAGCAGCCAGGCCCAGGGCCCCTGCCCGGCCAGCAGCGGCTGGCGCTCGACGATGGCGACCGTGAAGGTCGCGCTGATCACAAAGCCCCAGCCGGCGCAGAAATAGGCCGCCACCATCCAGCCCATCCAGCGTCGCCCCGGGCCGCTGCCGGCCGCCTGGGCGGCGGTGGCGGCCGGCGGCA
>NZ_JAQOWX010000002.1:0-6911 GCF_028462495.1 Paucibacter sp. XJ19-41 | reverse complement strand
CGGCGGTGGCGGCCGGCGGCACCGGCGGCCGCCAGACCCAGGCCGGCAGCAAGAAGACCAGGCCGATCAGCGCGAAACCCTGCCACTGCGCGGCCCAGTCCAGCGCCAGCGCCGACATCGCCATCGCGCCCAGCGCCGACACGACGATGCCCAGGCCCAGGCCGGTGAAATGCAGACCCAGCTCGGGGCGCCGGCCGGCCCGCATCAGCCAGTTCAGCACCAGGCCCGAACCCAAAAGCATGCCGGCCGCGCCACACAGCCCGCCCAGATAGCGCGACAGCGCCCACAGCCAGACATTGCCGGCCAGGCCCATCAGCACGGCGCTGAGCAGGGACAGCGGCAGGCCCCAGCTGTAGAGCCGCTGGCGCCAGCGCGCGTCCTCCAGGGTCGCGGCCAGCAGCGCCCCACTCATATAGCCCAGGTAGTTGATCGCGGCCAGCCAGCCGGCGGCCGCGTCGCTGAGCCCGGCCTGGGCCTGCATCAAGGGCAGCAGCGGCGTATAGGCGAAGCGGGCAATGCCTATGGTCAGCACCAGGCCGGCAATACCGCCGCCGATCACTTGCCAAGCCGGCAGGCCGCGCTGATTGTTCATGGCCGGCAAGCCTAGCCGCAGCGCCGCCGCTCGGCTGTCGCTTTGGCGCGCCAGACTTGAAATCGCGCCCGCGTGGCCCATCTTCGAGTCAAGCAAACTCCGAGACGCGCGCCATGGCCCTGCTCATCGTCTGTGGTCTGGCCCTGGCGCTGATCGCCTGGCTGGCCGCCCATCCCCTGCTGCAGGCCTGGCGGCGTGATCGCCTGCAGCGCCAGCCCTTCCCGCAGGCCTGGCGCCGCATCCTGCGTCGGCGCGTGCCGCAGATCGCACAGCTGCCCGCCGACCAGCAGCTGCGGCTGAAGAAACTGATCCAGATCTTCGTCGCCGAGAAGAGCTTCATCGGCTGTGCCGGCCTGCGCATCAGCGACGAGATCCGCATCACCATCGCCGCCCAGGCCTGCCTGCCCTTGCTGGGCGCGGCGCGTGGCTTCTACCCGCAGCTGCGCCAGATCCTGGTCTACCCGGGCGCCTTCGTCGTCGACCGCGTCGCCGGCGGGCCGGCCGGCGTGCAGATGGAGCAGCGGCGCGCGCTGGCCGGGGAGTCATGGAGCCAGGGCCAGGTGATCCTGTCCTGGCAGGATGTGGTCGAGGGCGCGGCCAACCCGGCGGATGGCCGCAATGTCGTGATCCATGAGTTCGCCCACCAGCTGGACCAGGCCAAAGGCCATGCCAATGGCGCGCCACCGCTGCGCGACCGGGCCGCCTATGCACGCTGGTCGGCCGTGATGCAGGCCGAGTACGACGCGCTGTGCGCGCGCGCCGCACGCGGCGAGCCCAGCCTGATGAGCGACTACGGCGCCACCGATCCGGCCGAGTTCTTTGCGGTCGCCAGCGAGGTGTTCTTCGAGCAGCCGCTGCTGCTGGCCCAGGCCCATCCGGCGCTGTACCGCGAGCTGGCCGGCTACTACCGCTTCCATCCCGCCGGCGCACCGAACGAGAACTATTCCTCGCCACGCGCCGCTTAGCGCACACGGCCCGGCCCTGGATCTGCGGGGGCCGCCGCTAAGATTCCCCGACGTGTCCGCGCCTGCGCGCACCGAGACACCAGACAGGGGAACCCACGCCATGCAAGCCACCACCGACGATCAAGCCCTTGACCCTCAGGCGGCCCAGGCCCTGACGCAATTCGCCCATGAGCTGCCCGATGCCTGCGAGCGCCTGGCCTATGTGCGGCAGATGACCGAGCAGGCCGCCAACAAGGTGCTGAATCTGGTGGATGCGGCGCAGGACGATGCCGAGCAGGTACGCCGCCAGGGCAGCGATCTGTCAGAGACCCTGGTGCGCATGGCCACCGCGCCCGAGCTGACGGTGGAGCGCGCCCGCGCAATGATGAAGCTGTGCGCCGCCTATGCGGCCACGGCCGCCAGCTTTGCCGGGCGCGAGAAGGCGCTGCACACCGAAATCATGATGGCGCAGGACTTCCAGGATCTGTCGGGCCAGGTCATCAACAAGGTGATGCGCATGCTGGAGCGCGCCGAGCGGCCGCTGGAGCAGATGCTGTCCGGTAATGCGGTGGTGGCGACAGCGGCGCCCGAGCAGGCGGCGCTGGAGGGTGTTCAGACACCCGACAAGGCGCTCAAGCAGGACGATGTGGACGACCTGCTGGCCTCGCTGGGGTTTTGAGGAGCCGTCCCGGCTCCCCGATCACACAAGCGGTCAGTAACGACGCTGCGGCGTCGTCGGCATCGGGCCGCGGCGCTCGATGTGACGGAAGGTGATGCGGCCCTTGGACAAATCGTAGGGCGACAGTTCCAACGAAACCTTGTCGCCGGCCAGGATGCGGATATGGTTCTTGCGCATCTTGCCCGAGGTGTAGGCGACCAGCTGGTGGCCATTCTCAAGCGTCACGCGAAAACGGGTATCCGGCAAGACTTCGTCCACCTGGCCTTGCATTTCGATCAGTTCTTCCTTGGCCATGTGGGCGTTTCTCCAATTCAGTGAGGGCCAGCATACGCCGACCCGAGGCGATGTGCAGAAGATCTGCATTGTCGCGGGGCAAAACAAAACCGCCACAGCGCAAGCACTGCAGCGGCGAAGCCGTAGCATAAACGAGACAGATGACTTTGGCAAGCCGTGGTTTAGAGGCCCCAGCTAACTCCACAGGTCCAAGGGCGGCTCGCGGGTCAGCGCACGCAGGAGATCGCTGCGCGACAGAAAACCCTGCAGCGCGCCCTGCTCGTCCAGCACCGGCAGGCCCGGCAGGTGCAGGTCCAGCAGCAGCTGGGCCACCTCGCGCACCGGGCTGTCGGGCTGGGCGGTCGGCACCGGGGTCCACATCGCGCTGGACACCGGCTGGGCCAGGCGCTCGGTCCAGGCCTGGGCATCGGCCGGATCCAGCGGCAGGGTGTCGGGCCGCAGCAGGTCGGCACGCATGATCAGACCCACCAGTTGCCCCTTGGCATTGAGCACCGGCGCCTGACCGACGCCGGCCCGCGCCAGCAACCCCCAGGCCTCGCGCACGGTGGCCGCCAGCGGTACGGTGATCATCCGGCGGCTCATCAGCTGCTGCACCAGGCTCAGCGGCTGGCGCGGCGGCGTGGCGGTCTGCGCATAGGCATTGAGTGCCTGGCGCGGCAGGGTTTCGGCAGCCAGCCCACCGAAACCACCCTCCTCGGCCAGGCGGCCGGCGATCACCGCAGCGGGCGGCGCCTGTTCCTCGCGCTGCACCCCGGCGAGCGCCCGCAGCCGGGCCACCGCCTGCACCGGGCCGAGCTCGCGCACCCGGTCCAGCGGCCCGCTGAACATACGCCCCTGCAATCCATAGACGGCAAACATGCACGCAAGCATGGCACAGTCGGCGCTTTGGGCACAATGCGGCCCAGTCCCTAGCGCCCATGCCCATGAAGCCTCTCAAGCCCTCCTTCCGATTGCGCCTGCTGCTCGCCGCCATGCCGCTGCTGATGCTGAGCGGCTGTGCTGTCGTCAGCGTGGCCGGGGCCGTGGCCGGCGCGACCATCTCGGTGGCCGGTGCGGTGGTCAGCACCGGGGTCAAGGTCGGCGGCAAGGTGATCGAGAAGACCATCGACGCCGTGGGTCCCGACGACAAGACCGACGCGGTCACCACCGAGTAGCCGCCCCGGGAGCCGCGATGCGATTTCTCGGCAAACCCCAGAACCCGACCCTCAATCTCGCCCTGCAGGGTGGCGGCGCCCATGGCGCATTCACCTGGGGCGTGCTGGACGCCTTGCTGGAGGACGGCCGGCTGCGCTTCGAGGGCGTCAGCGGCACCAGCGCCGGCGCGATGAACGCGGTCGTGATGGCCCAGGGCCTGATGAGCGGCGGCGCCGACGGCGCGCGCACCGCGCTGCAGGCCTTCTGGACCGCGGTGGCGGCCACCGTGCCCGAGCATTTCACGCAGAGCTCGGCCGATGGCCAGAACATCAGCCTGGCGCCCATGTTCAAGCTGATGCTGCGGTGGACCTATTACATGGCGCCCGAGCAGCTCAACCCCTTCGACCTGAATCCGCTTCGCGACATCATCAGCGGGCAGGTCGACTTCGAGCGTCTGCGTCGGCACAGCCCGGTCAAGCTCTTCATCGCCACCACCCAGGCCAATAGCGGCAAGCTGCGCCTGTTCCGCAACGCCGAGCTGAGCGCCGAGGTGCTGCTGGCCTCGGCCTGCCTGCCCACCGTGCATCGCGCCATCGAGATCGACGGCGAGCCCTACTGGGACGGCGGCTATGCGGCCAATCCGGCGGTGTTCCCGCTGTTCTTCGAATGCCGATCCAGCGATGTGCTGCTGGTGCTGCTGACCCCGCTGAAACACAAGTCAACCCCGGTCAGCGCCGCCGACATCCACAGCCGCGCGCTGGAGATCGCCTTCAACGCCACTTTTTTGCGCGAGATGCGCATGTTCGCCCATCTGCGCGAGCATCTGCCCAGGCGCTGGCTGAACCTGCAGGTCGGCAGCCTGGAGCGGCGCGCCCAGCAGCTGCGCTTTCATCTGATCGAGGCCGCCGATGTGCTGGGCGAGCTGCATGCCGACAGCAAGCTGGCGGCCAATCTGAAGTTCTTCGACATGCTCAAGAAGCTGGGCCGCGAACGCGCCCGGCAATGGCTGGACCAGCATCGCGAGCAGCTCGGCCGGCGCTCCACGCTGGACCTCGGCACCCTGTTCTATTAGCTGGGGATGGGCAGGCGCCGCGCCGCGTGGCAGCCTGCGGCCCTCGACATCCTGAGGAGACCTTGATGGCCACCAAGAAGAAGGCCCCCGCTACCACGCGCACGCTGGACGCGCGCCGCGACACGCTGGATTTCCGCGACCGCATGTATGTCTCGACCCTGGTCGAAGTGCCGTCGCGCATCGCGCTGGAGGACTACCAGGCCCTGGAGGTGCCCATCCTCGACCAGGGCCAGGAAGGTGCCTGCACCGGCTTCGGCCTGGCCACCGTCGCGAACTTCCTGCTGCGCCGTCGCAAGGTGGTGCCCGACCCGACGCCGGTCAGCCCACGCATGCTCTACGACATGGCGCGGCGCTACGACGAATGGCCCGGCGAAAGCTACTCGGGCTCGAGCGCGCGCGGCGCGATGAAGGGCTGGCACAAGCACGGCGTCTGCGCCGAGAGCGTCTGGCCCTACCGCCCAAAGCGCGGAGGCGAGAAAGGCCTGTCGCAGAGCCGGGTCGAGAACGCGCAGGGCCGGCCACTGGGCGCTTACTTCCGCGTCAACCACAAGGACCTGGTCGCGATGCATGCGGCGCTCGCCGAGGTCGGCATCCTCTTTGCCACCGCCTCGGTGCACGCGGGCTGGGACGCGGTCGGTGCCGACGGCATCATCACGCCGTCAGATCAGGAGCTCGGTGGCCATGCCTTCGCCATCGTCGCCTATGACGAGCAGGGTTTCTGGCTGCAGAACTCCTGGGGCCCTGACTGGGGCCGCCAGGGCTTTGCGCGCATCTTCTATGACGACTGGCTGCGCAATGCGACCGATGTCTGGGTCGCCCGCCTGGGCGCGCCGATCCGGCTGGCGACGCCGGCCGGCGAGCCGGCCGCCCAGCTCAGCGGCCCCTCGGGCGCGACCAAGGTCAGCCATATGGCCTTGCGTCCCCATGTGGTCAGCGTCGGCAACGAGGGCCGGCTGCGGCCCGGCGGCGAGTACGGCATGAACGAGGACGAGCTGGCTCAGCTCTTCGCCACCGATGTGCGCCAGACCTTGGCGCCCTGGCCCAAGAAGCGCCTGCTGCTGTACGCCCACGGCGGCCTGGTAAGCGAGCAGGCCGCGCTGCAGCGGCTGGCCGAGTACCGACCGGCGCTGCTGGAGGCCGGCGTCTACCCGCTGGCCTTCATCTGGCGCAGCGACTACTGGAGCACCGTCAGCAACATCCTGCAGGACGCGGTGCGCCGGCGTCGTCCCGAGGGCGCCTTCGATGCCGCCAAGGACTTTCTGCTCGACCGCCTGGACGATTTGCTGGAGCCGGTGGCGCGCAATCTGACCGGCAAGGCGGCCTGGGACGAGATGAAGGAGAACGCGCTGGCCGCCAGCCACAAGGGCGGCGCGGCCCACAGGGTGGCCGAGCATCTGCTGGCCCTGCTGAAGGACGAGCCGGGGCTGGAGATCCATCTGGTCGCCCACAGTGCCGGGGCCATCCTGCTGGCGCCACTGGTCGGCCTGCTGACAGCCAAGGCCAAGATCGTCAGCTGCACCTTGTGGGCGCCGGCCTGCACGACCGCGCTGTTCAAGAGCGACTATCTGCCGGCCATCAAGAGCGGCCGCATCCAGGACTTCGCGCTCTATGCCTTGGACGACAAGACCGAGAAGGACGACAACTGCGCCAAGCTCTACAACAAGTCCCTGCTCTATCTGGTCTCCAATGCCTTCGAGACGCGCCAGCGCGTGCCCATGGTGCAGGACGGCACACCCATACTGGGCCTGCAGCGCTGCATCGAAGCCGACCCCGAGCTCGGCAAGCTGTTCGCCTCGGCCAAGGCCGAGCTGGTGCTCTCACCCGACAAGGCCGGTGCCAACCCGCGCAGCCGCGCCCAGCACCATGGCGATTTCGATGACGATCCGGCCACCGTGCAATCGACCTTCGGCCGCATCCTGCGCTCCGGCGGCAGGAGCACCGACAAGCTGGCGCCCATCGAATTCGGCCGCTCGGCCTCGACCTTGCGCGATCTGCGACTGCGGCTGGAGGACAAGGCGCGCTGAGCGCGTCCAGCGTCAGGGCGGCGGCGCCGCTATCAGTTGGGCGAGACGCTGCAGCTGCTGCTCGTCGAGTCGCCCGGCCGCGCGTGCCAGCGCCAGCTGCCGGCGCGACAACTGGCGGTAGAACTCGCCGTGCTCGCCGCCCAGCGCGTCGAAGGCACGCAGGTGGGCGGCG
>NZ_JAQOWX010000199.1:0-5258 GCF_028462495.1 Paucibacter sp. XJ19-41 | reverse complement strand
GCCGACCAGCCGAGCGGAGACGCCGCTGCGGCCGCCGAAGGCCGACGCGCTGCGCGCCTGAACGCGCCTTGCCCGCTGGCCGGGCTTTCTGCGCCCCGGCTCGCCGCCGGCGGGCGCACTTATCCGACGTCGACACGGTCCACCCGCTCCCATGGAAATCGCCTTACTGTTTGTTCTGATTCTGATCAATGGCCTGTTCGCCATGTCCGAGATCGCCCTGGTCACCGCGCGCAAGGCGCGCATGCAAAAGCTGATCGACGAGGGCGACAAGTCCGCAGCCGCAGCCGTCAAGCTGGGCGAGGATCCAACCCGTTTCCTGTCCACCATCCAGATCGGCATCACCTCGATCGGCGTGCTCAACGGCATCGTCGGCGAGGCCGCGCTGGCCGGCCCGCTGGCGCTGTGGCTGCAGACCCTGGGCCTGGCGGCCGAGGTCGCCCGGCCCGGCGCCACCGTGCTGGTGGTGGTGCTGATCACCTACTTCTCCATCGTGCTGGGCGAACTGGTGCCCAAGCGGCTGGGCCAGTCGAACCCGGAGGCGGTGGCCCGGCTGGTGGCCACGCCGATCTCGGCACTGGCGATCGCGACCAAGCCCTTTGTGCGCCTGCTGTCGGGCTCGACCAATGCCTTGCTGCGCCTGCTGGGCGTCAAGGCCAGCAGCAGCTTCAATGTGACCGAGGAAGAGATCCATGCGGTGCTGGCCGAAGGCACCAGCGCCGGCGTGATCGAATCGCACGAGCACACCATGGTGCGCAATGTGTTCCGTCTCGACGACCGCCAGATCGGCTCGCTGATGGTGCCGCGTGGCGATGTGGTCTGCCTGGATCTGAATCTGCCTTTGGAGGAGAACCTGGCCCGCATCGAGGCCTCCGACCATGCCCGTTTCCCGGTGGTGCGCGAGGGCCTGAACGACATCGTCGGCGTGGTCAATGCCCGCCAGCTCTTGTCGCAGCTGATGCGCGGCGGTGCGCCCAAGCTCGACGAGCATCTGCAGCAGCCTCTGTATGTGCCGGAGACCTTGACCGGCATGGAGCTGCTGGACAACTTCCGCAGCTCTGATGTGCACATGGCGTTTGTGATCGACGAGTACGGCGAGGTGCAAGGCCTGCTGACGCTGCAGGACCTGGTCGAGGCCATCACCGGCGAGTTCCAGCCGGGCGATCCGGCCGATGCCTGGGCCGTGAAACGCGACGACGGCTCCTGGCTGCTCGACGGCCACATCCCGGTGCCCGAGCTGAAGGACCGGCTGGAGCTGGACGCGGTGCCCGAGGAGGAGCGCGGCCGCTATCACACGCTCAGCGGCATGATGATGCTGCTGACCGGTCGCCTGCCCAAGGTGGCCGACACGGTGGACTGGGAGGGCTGGCGCTTCGAGATCGTCGACATGGACGGCAAGACCATAGACAAGGTGCTGGCCAGCCGCGCGGCACGGCCCGGGGAGCACGACGGTGACAGGCTTGTTTAAGCCCTGCTGCATCGCGCTGTCCGTGCTGCTGCTGCTCGGCTGTTCCGAGGGTTACCCCGGCGAGGACGCGCCGCTGATCAGCCCTTTCGATATGGGCAATGAGCAGCGCCTGCTGGCTCTCAACGAGATCGGCGCCGACGCCCACCCCGAGAGGCGCTGGCGCTTCGAGCTGATGCACGGCTGCCGGCTGGAGGTGGGCCACAAGCGCGGGAACAGCCGTCAGCTCAAGCAGGTCTTCGAGCTGCGGCGCGGCATGGATGTGGACGTCGCTTTCGACGAGCCAGACCAGACCTTCGACGTGCATCTGCTGGCCAGCGCCGCCGCCGATGCGCCGCGCCTGGGCACCCTGCTGGAGAGCGAGGCCTGGACGGATGCAGTGCAGGCGGATCTGCTGCTGCAGCTGCTGATACGAGACTGTGGAGTTGGGACCTCGGCGCCTGCGGGCTGAACGGCAAACGCAAGGACGGGTGCTTACACCACCCAATCCCGCTCCAGCCACTCGATGATCTGCGGCGCCTGCAGCGCGCCGTTGATGCGCTGGCGCTCCTGGCCGTCGCGCAGCAGCAGCAGCGCCGGCAGGCCGCGCAGGCCCAGGCGCTGGGCCAGGCGCGGGTGCTTGTCGGTGTCGAGCCGGGCGAACACCAGCTGGCCCTTCATCTGGCGCGCCGCCAGCGCCAGCTGCGGCGCCATCATGCGGCTGGGCACGCACCAGGTGGCGGTCAGCTCCAGCACGATGGGCAGATCGGTGCCGCTGACCACCGCGTCGAAGTTCGCCTCGCCGAGTTCCACCGAGCCACCGTCCAGCAGCGGCCGGGTGCAGTGGTCACAGGCCGGGTTGTACCGGGCACCCGCTTCGTAAACGCGGTTCTTGCTCAGGCAATGGGAGCAGGTGATCAGCATGGTGGAGGACCTCGGAAACCTGGGGGAGCGCCCGCTCGAACGGCGGCATGGCCGGATTTTGAAGGTCGGCGGCCGAGCCAGGGGTTTCAAGAAGACCCAAGGCGTAACAGCCTGCTTCGCACTCAGCCTCTAAAATCCGCCCCCCAGCGAACCGACACCAGCCCATGAACATCACCGTCAACGAAGACCTGCGCGCCTATATCGACCCGCTGACTCCCGAGGAACACGCCGCGCTGGAGCGCAGCATCCTGGCCGAGGGCTGCCGCGACGCGCTGGTGCTGTGGGGCGAGGTGCTGGTCGACGGCCACAACCGCTACGGCATCTGCCAGAAGCACGGCCTGCCCTTCCAGACCGTGCAGAATTCACGCTTCAAGTCCATCGAGGACGTGCATCTGTGGATGATCGACCAGCATCTGGGTCGGCGCAGCGTGTCGGATTTCCAGCGCGGCGTGCTGGCGCTGCGCAAGAAGGAGCTGGTGGCGCAGCGCCGCGCCCAGATCCTGGCCAGCGAGCCGGTGCCGGCCCCCGCCGACAGCCAGACCCCCGAGCTGCCGCCGGTCGAGGCGCTGAACAGCCGCGAGGCCATCGCCCGGGCGGCCCGCATCAGCAGCAGCCAGGTGGTGCAGATCGAGAAGATCCAGAAGCAGGCCGCGCCCGAGCTGGTGGCCGCCGTCAAGGCCGGCGAGATCTCGATCAATGCGGCCGCCGCGGTGGCCAGCCTGCCGGTCGAAGAGCAGGTGGCCGCCGCCGCCGGCGGCAAGGATGAGCTGAAGCAGGCCGCCAAGCGGGTGCGCGAGGCCAGCAAACCCAGCAAAGCCAAGCCCGCGCCGGAAGACACCGTGACGGCCGAGGCGGCACCGACCAGCGAGCTGGAACGCCTGCAGGCCCGGGTTGCCGAGCTGGAAGCCGAGAACGCCGCGCTGCGCCAGCAGCTGGCCGCGCTGCAGTAAAGGGAGCCGCCGGCTTCAGGGCGCGGCCGCCAGCCGCTCGGCCAGATCGCCGCCCAGCTGCTGCATGAAGGCGCGCACCCGGGCGGTGTCGCGCAGGTCTGGATGGGTCAGCAGCCAGACCGGGATGCTCATGTCGGGCAGCACCGCGGAGACCGGCAGCAGCTGGGGCTCATGGGCCTCGGCCAGGGTCGGCAACAGGGCCAGGCCCAGGCCGGTGCGGGCCATCGCGGCGGCCGACTGCATCAGGTCGGCCCGCATCACGATGCGCTCGTCCGCCACATGGCGGCGCAGCCAGCGGTCATAGAAACGCGAGCTGCGGTCGCGCTCATAGCCTATCCAGGGATAGTCCTGGCACAGCCGCGCCACCGGCGTCTCGGCCTGCGGCAGATCGGGTGCGCCGCGCGCCGCATAGATGCGCATGCGCATCTCGCCGAGCCGGCGCCCGACCAGATGCTCGGGCACCTGGGCACTCATGCGCAGCGCGACGTCGGCATCGCGGCGCGACAGATCGACCAGGGCCGAGCTCTCGCTGATCTCGACCGCGATGCCCGGGTGGGCGCGGGCAAAGGCGGCCAAGGGCCCGGGCAGCAGGTAAAGCATCGCGACAAAGGCGGTCGTCAGACGCAGCTGGCCCTGCAACGCGGTGTCACGGCCCAGGATGCGACGCTGCAGCTCGGCCACGCCGGGCGCCATCTCGCGCGCCTGGGCCGCCATCAGCTCGCCGGCCTCGGTGGGGCGGTAGCCCTGGCGGTGGCGCTCGAACAGGCGGGCGCCGAGGCGCTGCTCCAGCGCATCGAGGCGGCGCAGCACCGTGGTGTGCTGCACGCCCAGGGCGCGGGCCGCGCCGGCCAGCGAGCCGGCCTCGGCAATCGCCAGCGCATAGCGCAGATCGTCCCAGTTCAGCGATTCGGCGGGATGTTCGGTCGATGGGGTTGTCATGTGCAAATTTGCAAGTTCAGTCTGCACGCTCAGCCATTGTTCGTGCATGAACGCAAACATAGCATCCAGACCAGCCCGCGCAAACCGCGCGGGATCGCCCCAGGAGGACCCGATGAGCACGATCTTGCCGCTGCGGCCACGCACCACGCCCCCGACCCAGCCCCCGTTGCCAGCGGGCCCGGCCCGCCCGCTGCTGGACCGCTGGTTCCTGGCCTGGGCCGAGAAGGCCGAGGCGCGCTGGGCGCGCCTTCCCCTGTCCCGCTACTACTGAGAGCTCACGCCATGCCTCTGGTCACCGTCACCGTCCGCCAGCCCAAGCCGGCGAGCTTCAAGAACACCGTGCTCGACGCGGTCCATGCGGCCCTGGTCGCCTCCGGCGCGCCGGCCACCGACCGCTTCCAGCGCGTGCTGGAGCTGCCGGCCGAGAACCTGCGCATCGATCCGCGCTATCCCGACCTACAGGCCGATCGCGGCGCCGATTTCGTGCTGATCGAGATCCTCTGGTCGGTCGGGCGCAGCGTCAAGGTCAAGAAGAAACTGCTGCAGCAGCTGATGGCCGATCTGGCCGAGGCCGGCATCGACACCGAGCAGGTGATGGTCGGCTTTGTCGAGACCAGCTGGGAGAACTGGTCATTCGGCGGCGGCCGGCTGCTGCATGTCTAACGAATGAAGAACTCCACCGGCAGCAACAGCTCCAGCTCGTCCGGCAGCTCGGGCGGAATCGCCGGCAGCGGCACGGCGGCGCGCACCGTGGCCAGTGCCGCGCGGTCCAGCTCGGTGTGGCCGCTGCTGAGCTCCAGCCGCACCTGCAGCAGCTGGCCGGCGCGGTTGACACGCAGCCGCACATGGCTGACACCCTGCTCGCGGCGCGAGCGGGCCCCGGCCGGATAACGGCGGAACTCGGCCAGCCGCTCCAGCACCCGGCCCTGCCAGTTGCTCTGCAGGCCGGACAGGCTGAGGCGCTCGGCCGGCGGCAGGGCCGGGGCCGGCGGCGCGGCGGCCTC
>NZ_JAQOWX010000198.1:0-5397 GCF_028462495.1 Paucibacter sp. XJ19-41 | reverse complement strand
GGGGTGGCCGCGCGCGGCGCGGCGCCCGGCAGCGCGCGTACCGGCGCCGGCTTGTCGCCCTCCTCGCGCGCCTGATCGATATGCAGCTTCAGCCGGCCCATCGAGCGGCGGATCGCGCCGCCGTTCTTCTCGGGCGCCAGCGCCTGCAGCCCCTGCTCGGTAGGCATCTCGATATTGATGCTGAGCCGGTCCGCATAGCGGCCGGCGCGTGCCAGCAGTTCGGCGCTGGCATCGGGGATGGTCTTCAGGTGGATATAGCCGCGGAAGTCGTGCTCCTCGCGCAGCCGGCGCGCCACCTCGACCACCTGCTCCATCGTGTGGTCCGGGCTCTTGATGATGCCGCTGGACAGGAACAGCCCTTCGATGCAGTTGCGGCGGTAGAAGTCCAAGGTCAGGTCCACCACCTCCTCGACCCGGAAGCGCGCCCGCGCCACATTGCTGGACGAGCGGTTGACGCAATACAGGCAGTCGTACTGGCAGTGATTGGTCAGCAGCAGCTTCAGCAGCGAGATGCAGCGACCGTCCGGCGCATAGCTGTGGCAGATGCCCATGCCCTCGGTGGAGCCGATGCCGCGCCCGCCCAGCGAGTCGCGCGAATCGCTGCCGCTGGACGCGCAGGAGGCGTCGTATTTGGCGGCGTCGGCGAGGATGGCGATTTTGCGGTTCAGGTCCATGGCGCAGGGGATGATAACTGTTTAAATATACAGTATTCATGCCGCCTGCAGACACTCAATCCTGGGCCCAGCGCTCGCAAGAAGCCTTCACGACGGCCGGCAGATCCAGGCCCTGCTCCTCATGCAGGCCGCGCAGCCATTGGGCATCGCCGCCCCGCTGCGCCACCAGCATGGCCAGCTCGGTCAGCGCCGCCACCGCACCCAGGCGCTCGGCCGTCGGCATCAGGGTCTGCAGCAGTGCCGCCAGGCTCTCCGCCAGCGGCTGCTGGGCGCCGCTTTGCGGGCAGACCAGCACCGCATCGAGCCCGAAGCGGCAGGCCTGGAAGCGGTTATAGCTATAGACCAGCTGGTCGTCGGCGTGCGGCTTGATCGGCTTGTCTTGCAGCAGCCAGGCTGCCAGGCACTGGGCGAAGCCGGCCAGCGCCGCCGCACGCCGCACCGTCAGCGGCGTGTCCAGTACCCGGATCTCTATGGTGCCGAACTCGGGCTTGGGCCGGATGTCCCAGTAGAAATCCTTCATGCTGGCGACGATGCCGGTGCGCTCCATGCGCGCGAAGTAGCGGCCGAAATCCTCCCAGCGCAGCTCGAAGGGCGCGGTGCCCGACAGCGGGAAGGCCAACACGGTGTTCAGCCGCGCCGACTGGAAGGCCGTGTCCGCTCCCTGCACATAGGGCGAGGACGCGGCCAGCGCGATGAAGTGCGGCACATAGCGGCTCATCGCCTGCAGCAGCCACAGCGCGCTGTCGCCGTCCTCGCAACCGATATGGATGTGCTGGCCGAAGACCGTGAACTGCTTGGCCAGGTAGCCATAGAGCTCGCTGATCTGCAGGAAGCGCGGCTTGTCGTAGATCTGCCGCTCGGTCCATTGCTGGAAGGGGTGGGTGCCGCCGCCGCAGATCGCGATGCCCAGCGGCTCGGCCTCCTTCAGCAGCGCATCACGGGTGAAGCTCAGCTGCTGCAGCAGCTCGGCATGATTGGCGCAGACACCGGTGCAGACCTCGATCATCGAGAGCGTGATCTCCGGGGTCACCGCGCCCGGCAGGCCGGCGTTGTCCAGCCGCGCCAGCAGCTCGTTGGCGGCCGGCATCAGATCACCATCGGCCGGATTGATCAGCTGCAGCTCCAGCTCCACACCCAGGCTGAGCGCCTGGGATTTGGCAAAGTCTTGCAAAGGCATGGCGCCCTCCTCTCATCGAATCAACAGACTTCACTGTAGGTCGCCTGCGGCCTGGCGCCGCCCGGCCGCAGCCGGGTCGCGGCCTTGTCCTACAGCGCCCCAGCCGCCCCACCTACGTCCCACCTACGCCCTGCCCAGCCCAGCTATTCCTGCCCCAGCGCAAGCCCGGGCAAGACCCCGGCACACGGCGGGGCCGGGTGCAGGGCAAAATGCCCGCATGACCGACCGCGTGATACCTCTGCTGGACCAGCGCTTCGCCAGTCCCCGGCTCCCCGTGCCCGAGCATCCGCAGGCCCCCACCGGCCTGCTGGGCGACGCGCTGGGCCGGCCGCTGCGCGATCTGCGCATCTCCGTCACCGATCGCTGCAACTTCCGCTGCAGCTACTGCATGCCCAAAGAGGTGTTCGACAAGTACCACGAGTTCCTGCCGCACGCCGAGCTGCTGAGCTTCGAGGAGATCACCCGCCTGACCCGCTTGTTCGTCGCCCATGGCGTCAGCAAGCTGCGCCTGACCGGCGGCGAGCCGCTGCTGCGCCGCCATCTGGAGCGCCTGATCGAGATGCTGGCCGAGCTGCGCACGCCCGACGGCGCGGCGCTGGACCTGACGCTGACCACCAAGGGCTCGCTGCTGGCCAAGAAGGCCCGCGCGCTGAAGGCCGCCGGCCTGCAGCGCGTCACCGTCAGCCTGGACGGGCTGGACGACGCGGTGTTTCAGCGCATGAACGATGTCGGCTTCCCGGTGGCCGAGGTGCTGCGGGGCATCGAGGCCGCCCAGGCTGCGGGCCTGGGGCCGATCAAGGTCAATATGGTGGTCAAGCGCGGCACTAACGAAGACCAGATCCTGACTATGGCCCGCCATTTCCGGCACACCGGCATCGTGCTGCGTTTCATCGAGTACATGGATGTCGGCGCGACGAACGGCTGGCGCATGGACGAGGTGCTGCCCTCGGCTCAGGTGCTGGAGCGGCTGGGGCGTGAATTCGAACTGAGGCCGCTGTCGGCCAGCGCGCCGGGCGAGACCGCCGAGCGCTGGGCCTATGCCGATGGCGGCGGTGAGATCGGCCTGATCTCCAGCGTCACGCAAGCCTTCTGCGGCGACTGCAACCGCGCCCGCCTGTCCACCGAAGGCAAGCTCTACACCTGCTTGTTCGCCCACAGCGGCCATGACCTGCGCGCGCTGCTGCGCGGCGACTACAGCGACGCCCAGATCAGCGGCGCACTGGGGGCACTGTGGGGTGGCCGCAGCGACCGCTATTCGCAGCTGCGCGCCTCGCAAGCCCCCGAGGCGGCAGCCGCTGGCGCGCGGCGGGTCGAGATGCACTACATCGGAGGCTGAGGCATGCAGGCCCAGTCCGCTAGCGTCCTGCCGGTGCCGCGACTGCCACCTGGCTGCGAGCTGCGCGTGCTGAAGGCCGAGCAACTGGAGGCCTACAAGGGCCTGCGCGACGCTATGCTGGCGGCCCACGAAGAAGCTTTCACCTCGGATGCTGCCACCGAGCTGGCGCGCAGCGCCGAGAGCTACCGCAGCCGGCTGAGCCTGGGCGCCGGTGGCGCCAACTTGGTCACGCTGGCCGCCTGGATGGGGCCGCGCCTGGTGGGCGCCGTCTCCTGCGAGCGCGAGCCCCGCGAGAAGGTGCGGCACCTGGCCCATCTGATCGGCATGATGGTGGCCGACGATGTGCAGGGGCTGGGCATCGGCCGCGCCCTTCTCTACAGCGCACTGCGCCTGCTGCAGGCCGAGCTGGGCATCGAGCAGGTGACCCTGTCGGTGACCAGCAGCAACCAGCGCGCCGTGACCCTCTACACCCGCATGGGCTTCGAGCGCTATGGCTGCCTGCCCCGCGCGATCAAGCTGCCCTCGGGTGACTACCTCGACAAAGACCTGATGCGCCTGGACCTGCGCAGCCTCCACCCATGACAACGACCACCAGCCTCCAAGCCATCGCCTCCTGCCTGTCCGGCTATGACCCGCAGGCGCTGCGCGTCGAGCTGGCGCAGGACTTCATCGCCCGGCTGGTGCCACGGGTCGCGGCCGTCGAGCAGCTGGCGCTGCGCAGCGCGCTGGGCCGGGTGCTGGCCGAGGACATTGTCTCGACGATCAACGTGCCGGCCGGCGACAACTCGGCGATGGACGGCTATGCGCTGCGCGGCAGCGATCTGAGCACCGACAGCGATGGCGATATCCGGCTGCAGCTGGCCGGCACCAGCTTTGCCGGCGGCCCGGCCGGGCAAGACCTGGCCCCGGGACAGTGCCAGCGCATCATGACCGGCGCGCTGATGCCGCCGGGGCTGGACACCGTGGTGCCGCAGGAGTTCACCCGGCTTGACGGCGACACCGTGGTGATCCCCGCCGGCCTGCTGCGTGCCGGCGACAACCGCCGCCTGGCCGGCGAGGATCTGGCGCTGGGCCAGGTGGCGCTGGCCGCCGGCAAGCGATTGCGCCCCGCCGACCTGGGCCTGCTGGCCTCTCTGGGCCGCGCCGAGGTACCGGTGCGCCGACGCTTGCGCGTGGCCATGCTGTCGACCGGCGACGAGCTGCGCTCGATCGGCGAGCCGCTGGGCGCCGGCTGCGTCTACGACAGCAACCGCTATACCTTGTGGGCGCTGCTGCAGCAGCTGGGCGTCGAGGTGCTGGACCTGGGCGTCGTGCGCGACGACCCGGCGGCGCTGCGCGCGGCTTTCGAGACGGCGGCGGCCAGCGCCGACGCCATCATCAGCACCGGCGGCGTCAGCGTCGGCGAGGCCGACCACACCAAGCGTGTGATGGCCGAGCTCGGCGAGGTGCTGTTCTGGAAGATCGCGATGCGTCCGGGCCGACCGATGGCCATCGGCCGCATCAATCAAGCCATCCTGTTCGGCCTGCCCGGCAATCCGGTCGCGGTGATGGTGACCTTCTACGCCTTTGTGCGCGAAGCCTTGCTGGCCATGGCCGGCGCGGCGCCGCAGCCCCTGCCCTGGCTGCGCGCCGCCTGCCTGCAGCCGNTCCGGTCGCGGTGATGGTGACCTTCTACGCCTTTGTGCGCGAAGCCTTGCTGGCCATGGCCGGCGCGGCGCCGCAGCCCCTGCCCTGGCTGCGCGCCGCCTGCCTGCAGCCGCTGCGCAAGAAGGCCGGCCGCACCGAGTACCAGCGCGGCATCGTCAGCCGCGCCCCCGATGGCGGCTGGCAGGTGCAGATCACCGGCAACCAGGGCTCGGGCATTCTGTCGAGCATGAGCCAGGCCAACGGCCTGGTGGTGCTGGGCCATGAGCAGGGCGATGTGGCGATCGGCGAGCTGGTCGATGTGATGCCCTTCGAGGGGATGAACGGTTGAGCCCTGTGCTGCACTTCTGTGTCCTGCTGCACAGCTGAGCAACAGGGCGCCGACAGCGCGGCAAACCGCCGCTTTCCGACGCTTCAGCGCCGACCTCGGGCGGGCGGGCCTCCCTAGGATGCAGACATCCCAGAACGGAGGTCTGCATGACGAACACGATAGGCGCAACACCCCCTGCCGCGAGCGCGGCGCCCCTGAGCGGCAGCACCCGCACGCCGGCCGCCGAGGCCGCACC